>NZ_JBHUDD010000154.1:0-54812 GCF_042677865.1 Lacimonas salitolerans
AAGTCCGCCGACGAAATCCTCGCCTCCGTCAAAAGGTTCTGCCAGAAAACACTGGCAGGAACTTCAGATTCAGGTGACTAGTGGCCAGGCTTATCCAGTTAATTCGACGCAATTTCATATAGTTAATCTGAATAATGTTCAGAATTCTGAAAAATTAAACAATAGTTCATTTTTCTTTCCTTGTGCGGTAGCGCGAACTGTTTCAAACATCTGATCTGTAAATATAAAAAGGGGAAAGTGATGCTCCAGATTTATCAAAAGCCCGCTGCGATACGCCAAGATGTACATTTCGATGTATGCGTTCAGCGGCAACCGGACTTCAGTTTTGCCCGAGAGTCAAATCTTTCGCCTGTTTTGTTCGGAGAATTCGAGCCTGCTTGTTTGCAGTTTCCGATCGTTTTCACAGGTGAAACAGAGGCTACCTTGCCTGTAGCCCTTCTGGGCCTGCGCGAAAATGAAAATGTTTTTGTGGATGCCGCAGGGCAATGGACGGGTGGATACATTCCGGGGTTTTTCCGTCGGTACCCTTTCGTTTTCTCGACGGATTCTGATGATACTTTAACGCTTTGTGTCGATGAGGGGCACACCGGAGTCAATCGGGATGGGCGAGGAGAGCGGCTGTTCGATTCAGAGGGAAATCGTACGCTCTATCTTCAAGAGGTTCTCAAATTTGCGACCGCTTATCAGGAAAACTACCGTCTGACCCGGGTGCTGTGCGATCGGCTGCGCAGTCTGGACTTGCTGGAGCCTGCGACCGCGAGAATATCCGCTCCTGACGGGCAGTCGCGGGCATTGACGGGGTTTTCAATCATTAGCCGCCAGCGTCTTGCGGCTTTGTCAGATGCCGAAGTTAGCGCGATGTACCGTGATGGGTCTATGGAGGCATGCTTTTTGCACCTAGCGTCATTGCGCAACATGGATCGGTTATCTGCTGCATTCGGGACTGAAAGCTTGGCCCCTACGCTATCGGATGTCGCTGACGCCGAAGCCGCTGGCGCAGCCGATATGCTGACTGCTGAATAACAATCCCTGCACAATCAGGTACTACACGGCGAAGCCGCACAAATGACAAAGCCGATAGATTTAAATGTCAAAGCAACGCCTTTGAAGCCCAGCAAGCTGGAAACGCTTGAACAGCGTATCGTCCTGTCAGCAGATCTACCTGTTTCGGGGCTAGATGACCCGCTGGATCAAGATAACCTTGGCGTGTCCTATGATCAGGTTTTGACGCAGGACAAACAACCTGCGCCATTGGTACAGGACCAGCCGGTTGGTGCGTCTTCCCTGGTTCTGAAGTTGAGTGGCGGCCTGACACAAGACCTGTCGGCTACAGCAGGCACGTTTGACGCATTGTCGTTGAATGCCGGTGATACGCTGTCAGGTTCCGGGCATTTCGGTGGCGCGCTTATCAATAATGGTGCTGTCACCCCGGGTAATTCGCCCGGTATTTTGCAAGTTGATGCGTTCACACAGTCTGAAACTGGTATATCAATTATCGAGCTGGCTGGGACAGGCGAAAATGCGTCGTCCGGGTATGACCAGATCGTTTCAAAAGGGTCTGCCAATTTGGCCGGTCTTCTGAATGTCAAGTTGCTGGATGACTTTCAGCCGACATCAGGGCAAGTATTTGATGTTTTGCGCTGGCAAAACCGGATTGGAAAGTTTGATTCCTACTCAGGGCTTTTAACCGGAAATGGAATTTACCTTAAGCCTGTCTATAATGCGGATCGGCTGAGCCTTGTCGCTACGCCGTTGCCTGGTTTGTCTGCCCTGAGCGTGGCGGCGAATGCGGCACCGCTTTTGGATTCGTGGATGTCGGCTTTCGCCACTGAGGACGTGAGCTTTTCGACCACGTTTAGCGCCTCTGTCGACGTGGGCGGTCTGCGTCTTTCGGGCGCGTGGTTGGCCGAAGTGGTGCCTGCTTCAGCCGAGGCGGGCGTGGGGGCGCGGCTGACAGCATTGGACGTAACCGCAGACTGGTCTGCGCAAGGGCTGGCGGGTGGGGTCAGCGCGATCACGGGCGCGCTAACCTTGCGAGAGGGAAGTGCCGATCTGGCGCTATCAGGGCGCGGGACGCTGTCGGTTGGTGGTGGGGCGGCTCTATCGGGCCAATTCGATTTTTCCCATGACGCTGCTTCGCAAACGCTAAATGTTTTGGCAAGCAATGTAGGGGTGCGCTTGGGTGATCCTGCGGCCGGGCCATCGGTCGGGTTCACGGGTGGCGCGGGTACGTTTAGTATTGGCGCAGATGCATATGCCATAGATGTTTCAGGAACCGGGGCGCTGGCTGGCGTAGCGGCAACCGGGTTTTCAGGCGCTCTGGCCTATGTGGCGGACAGTGCGACTGGCATCGCACGGCTAGAAGCGCGCGATGCTGTTCTTTCCTTGGGCGATTTGGGGCAGGTTTCTGGTGATCTTGTCTTTGTTGGCCAGTCCGGCACCATAGACGGGGTTCCACGTCACGAAATGCAAATCGGGGCTGTGGTGTCGCAGGCCTTTTTGAACGTTGGCGGTGTGCAAACGGACGTCTCTGCCGGGCGGCTGGCGGTTGTCCTTTCGTCAAGCGGCGGCGGGGTTGGCGGTGCGCAGATCAGCACCGAGATTGCGTTGTTTGGCGCGCTTGATGTAGATATTTCCATTGATGACGCCCTAAGTCTGCGCGGGCATGGCGTCCGTCTTGCCTACAACAGCGCTGATGTGGATGTGGCGCGCGAAGTGGCCACGGTTTCTGGCAGTCCGATCCGGGTGTATCTGGGCGCAGGACAGATGCAAATCGAAGGCAGGTTTACCGCGACCATCGCAGGTGTGGTGGCGTTCGAGGGGACGCTTGCGCTGGATGTCTCAACCGAAATACGGCTGTTGTCCGATGGCACTTCGGTCGAACTGACGGAATACGCCCTTACAGGAGCAGGCGTTTCTGCCAGCTTCCTGGGCGCAGGCGGCGGTGTTGCGATGTCTGCGCGCGACAGTGCCTTTGCATTGGTTTACGCGCGCGACGCCGATGGGCGAAGCTGGTTGACGACGCGTGGTAGCGCCGCTGCGGTGTCTGTCGCGGGCTACGCCTTCGATACGCTGGACGCTGCGGAGTGGTCAGTCAACCGTGCCGTGCTGGACGCAGGAGAGCTGGCGGATGCGGCAAATGCCGTCACCATTGACTGGTCAGATGTTCGCCGCTTTGCACTGACAACAGGGCAGAATTTCGTGTTTGATCAGCTTGGCGAGGTGTTTACCCTGCCAGTGAAGGGCACGTTGGATATGGGCAGCGGCAGCCGGTTGTCAGGCGAGATGACATTGGGCTATGACCGCGCAACCCAGGAATGGGCCATAGGGCTGACGAATGCCTTTTGGGCAATGAGCGCGGGTCCATCCTTCGTGCGGCTGTCCAATGTTAGCGGAACACTCCGAATAGATGCAGACCGCCGTCGCAGCGTAAATATCGGGGGGGCGCTGACGCTGGAAGGACCAGCAGGCTTGGCCCTGTCGGCAACAGGTTCCGTTGTGATCGATGACGCGAGCGGCGTGTTCGCAGTCAATGCAACGGATGCCAAATTCGATATCGATGGCTTCGGCACTCTGTCAGGAACCTTTGCCATGTCGCGCGAGGTCACGGCAGCCGGTGAGGCGCTGATCATTGGTGCGAAAGATGTGCAGGCCACCATCGGCGCCGCTGGTGCGCAAGTTATTGTCAGTGATGCGGAACTGGGCTTGATTGTCGCCCGCGATGCGCTTGGCAAGGCCGGCTATGCGCTTGTGGCCCAAGGGCAGGCGGCGCTGTCATTGGCCAGCGACGCGGTTGCAATGGACGCGCAGGTTGCACGAATTGAAATCAATCGTCTGGGGGCCGAGGTCGATCAGACCATCACCCTCCCGGATGGCGGCAGCGTTCTGGTTGCATTCGACGACGAACGCGAACAACAATGGCTGCGCCTTGTCGGGGCCAGCCTGTCCATTGCCGATCTGGGACAGGTTAGCGGTAATTTCAGCATTGACAGCCGCATTGTCACAACAGGTCTGCAAACGCGCCAGCAGATCGAGATTGGCATCGATAATCTGTCGGCTGACGTCACTATGGGGTCTGCGGGTCTGGCGCTGGCCGATGGCGAAGGCGCGCTGATCCTGTTTAGCGAAACAGTCGGCGACGACGAGGTGCTTCGATACGCAGTGCAAGCGTCGGGGCGCTCGGAACTGACCGGGATTGCTGGGGTTACCATCGCCGCCGAACAGCTTTCTGTTTCGCTGAACAGGACAGAGGTTGCGCTGGATGCGCTGGTACGGCGCGCCAGTGATTATACGGTACTGCAACAAACCCTTGGTGAGACACGGATTGGCGGCCATGCCGTGGTTGCGCTGGATGGCGTCATCTCGCTTGAGGGTGACGTTTTTGTAGAACTGATTGAAAACCACAGCGTCACCCTGGACACCAATGAAGACGTGTTAGTGGACATGCTGATGATCGGGGGGCAGGGCCTTTCGGCGGGGTTGACCGCAGGGGTAGGCGTGGCGCTATCCGATGTTGACTTGGCCATGATTTTGTCATCCGCGCGGGACGCAAATGACCCGCGACGGTGGCTTACGGCAAATGCGATCGTTGGGGATGCGGAAATTCTGGGTCTGGCCAGGGCCGATGTCGATATGGCGATGCTGGACATCAACCGCGCCCTGACTGCCGATGGCACGCTAGCGCCGGTTGGCGCGGCGGTGATTGACTGGTCTGGCACCGGGTCGGCGGCCATTTCGCTGTCGGACGCGCGCGCTCTGATCCTCGATACGCAAGCAGACCGCTTTACGATTGCCATGCAAGGCACCTTGCATTTGGGCGGGGCAGAAATATCGGGTGTCGTTCATGTTATGGAAGGCACTGATGCGCAGGGTGCGCCGGTGTGGACTGTTCTTGTGGCCGATGGCGCTGTCTCACTGGTTGCAAACGGGGCGCGTGCATCCCTGCTTGATGTGACGGGGGCATTGGTCGTGGCCGCGGACGGGTCGGTTTTGGGCATGCTGTCGGGCATGGGAACCGTAACCGGCATAGAGGGTCTGGCCGCGTCGGGCGCATTGGCCGCGCGTTTTGAAGATGGCCGGATAACGCTTGCAGGCAATCTGGATTTCTCGATCGCCGGCGTTGCCGATTTGTCCGGCGATTTTGCCATCACGCGTCAGCCTGCGCAGGTGTCCGTTCCGGTGCTGGAAGTGGCGACACCCCAAGTGGCGCAGGCAGGTCTTGTCACACAAACTGTTATTGGCGGGCTGACCACGAATACCCGCCTGCATTTGGCTGTATCCGATACCTCTGGCCGCTACTATCGTGAGGGGGTCTATACTTTTTCCCTGAATGGCCAGAGTGTCAGTGCCAATACATTGGATGGTCCCGGGCTTTCGGCGCGGCCTGTATCTGATGTTATGGTTGCGGCACGGTTGCAATCGGCGCTGGAACGTCTGGGTGCTATCGGCACTGGCAACGTTGTCGTCACAGGCAATCGCTTTTCCGGCTTTGATATTGAATTTGTCGGCGCGCTGGCCGGTCAGGCAATAGAGCTCGCCACAGCGCGGAACGGTGCTGGATTATGGGTTGAACAGCCAGAAGATCTGTCAGGCAAGACCGATTGGGGCGTGATTGAGCAGACGCGCGCGCGCACTGGCGCTGTAAATGCGCTACAGACCTTGCGTCTTGTCCCTCCTGCGGCAGTCGGCGAAACACTTACGCTGGGTTTGGGCGACATCCAAACAGCGCCCATCGACATCTTGCCTTTGGCGGCGGCACAAAATAGCCGTCAGATCGTAACACTAAGCGCAGACCCGCGTGCATCGGGGCAGTTCTGGTTTGCATTGGGTGACCAGAGCACGGCACGCATCCGCTATTCTGCCGATCCCAGCTTTCACGCCGGACAAATGCAGACGGCGCTTGCAGCCATTCTCGGGAATGGAAATGTCACTGTTCGGTATGAGCAAGGCTATACCGGCCATAACAGCATTGACTATATCATAGATTTCAGGGGCGCTCTGGCAGGGCAGGCTGTGCCACAGCTGAGTGCGTCGACATCATCATCCGCAATTCGAGTCGCAGTCCAGACGCTGCGCGTTGGCGGGCCGGGGATGACGGTTGAAACACAGGCCGCAGCGCTGAATGACGCCCTTGTGGCCAGTCTTGGTGCGGGCAATGTCAGCGTCAGTCATGTTGCCGGGTCGCCGATTGATGCGCCGGAATATGCGATTTCGTTTGCCGGCGAGCTTGGCGGGCAGGCGCTTGATGCGCTGTCCATCAGCACCTCTGAAGGGGCAACGCTGACCGCATCACTTGAGAGCACGCGCGCAGGGCGCGCGGCCCTTGGTGCGGTGCAGACAATCCGGCTTTACGATGAAAACGTTACCGGAACATTCGATCTGTCGCTGGTCTTCTCGGGCGAGACGTATACCACCGGCCCCATCGCCTTTGACGCAACAGCGCAGAGGGTTGCTGATGCGCTGATTTCTGCCAAGACAGTGTCGGGCAAGCTGCTGGCCTCTGCCGGGGCCGAAGTGGCAGTGGCGCTGGATGCGGATGAGAGCGGCACACAAGTCTGGCGCGTGACCTTTGACGGTGCCGCGACCCGTGTTGATGTGCCGCTGATGCAGGGTCGTATTCTAACCACGGTTGCCGCACCTGACGCCGAACTTGCGGTCACGGCCAGCGGTATGCGCACGGATGCCCTACAAACCTTGGATTTGACAGCTGCCTCTGGCCAGTTCCGCCTATCTCTTGCGGGCAGTCAGGGCACCACCGTTAGCCTTGCAACAGACGGGCTGACCCCCAACGCGCTGCACACGGCCCTTGCCGCCTTGCCAGGGATTGGTGGCGCTGCCAATATCACGGTCACCGAGGTAGAGGCCGGAATATATGCGATAGGCTTTAGCGGGGCTATGGCCGGACGGGCGGTGCCAGAAATACTTGTCTCGCCTGTCCAACAAATATCGCTGATGCTTGGCAGTGGCGCGCGGCCCGATACGGTGGCCCTTCGCTTTGCCGGTGCGCTTGATTTCGGGGCCGAGGTGTCGGTTGCGGGGTTGACGGACGCCGATATTGCCTTGGTGCTGAAAAACCTTGTCGCAACCTTGCCTGATCTGAACGCCGATCAGGTGCTTGTCACGGCTGTGGATGGCGCAGAAGCGACCTTCGAGATTGCCTTCGTCAATGCCCTTGCCGGGGCAGAATTGCCCGGGATCGAGGCTTTGATCTCGCGTGGTGAAGAAATTGGCGCCGAGCAGCTGCTTATTGGCGCATCGAATGTGACTGCGAATGTTGGCAGTAGTGTCGCGGGGGCCACGCTTGTCGATGGCACGCTGGCGATGCTGGTGCAAAAGACGGAAACCGGCGCGACGGGCTACGCGCTTTCTGCCTCTGGTTCGACGGCGCTGACGGGCTTTGAGGGGGTTGTCTCGCTGTCAGCAGACGCTGTCCTGTCCATAAATGCCATGCATGAGGCGGTGAATGTCTCTGTCCCCACTGGGGTTGACACGCTGACACAACTGACGTTTGCCGACGGTATCGCGCGGCAGGAACTGACGATCACCAACGGCACTGTATCGGTATCTGGGCTTGGGGATATCTCGGGCGATCTGAAAATCACCAGCACCACACGCAATGTGTTGGGCGCAATGGTTACCGATATGACAATCGGTGTGGAAAACGCCAATGGCGCGCTGTCACTGGGCGGCACGGATGTGTCGCTGACCAAAGGTATTGGCGCGATCATGTTGCGCCATGAAGTTGCCGCCGACGGCACATTGACCAAACGCTACGCCGTTCAGGCTGACGGCGATGTGGCTGTTGGTGGGGTTGCTGGCGTCACGCTAAGCGCGAATGATTTGCGTATCGGATATAACCGCTGGGGTGCTGCGTTGAGCGCCAGCGTTGCCACGCCCACGAATGATTATGCTGTAGCGCTGGCCGATGGTGAAACGCGCCTGTCGGGCCAGATCGAAGCAGAGATAGCGGACCTGATAACCCTGTCAGGTCACCTGACGCTGGAAAGTCGTCAGGATGAACGCGTTGTGCTGGCAGATGGCAGCACTGTAACCACGAACCAGTTGGTTATCGGCGGATCAGGGATTACGGCGCGCATCGCCGCCGCCGGGGAAGAACTGGGCGCAACATTGGCCGATATTGATATCGCGCTGGTTCTCGCCACTGAAGTGGACAATGGCGGCGTTGGGCGCAAATGGCTAAGTGCTGATGCCAGCATCGGGGCGGCCAATGTTGCGGGCTATGCGCTGGAGAGCAGTCGCGGTGCTGAATTGCGCATCAACCGTGCCTTGAGCGCTGCGGGCGGGCTGGCCCTGGCCGCTGAAAGTGCGGCCAGCAGTGTAATCGACTGGTCACAATCGCCCATGTCATTTTCGCTGCAAAACGGTGCTGCGCGCGTTCTGGACATGGCTGCCGGTGTTTTCGAGATCCCGGTCTCTGGCGCGCTAGATGTCGGTGGCGCGGTGGTGTCGGGGGATTTTGCGGTTATTCTGGACACCACTGGGGACTCTCCGGTCTGGTCTGTCCATGCGAATGATGCCGCAGTCGGGTATCGCAGCGGCGGTGCATATGTGGGCCTTGAGGGCGCGACCGGAACCCTGACGCTGGGGCCGGAAAATGCACGAACCGGCACTCTGACAGGCACTGCAATCGTTGAAGGCTTGGCCGGTATCTCGGTATCGGGTGACTTTTCCACCGTGTTTGACGGTACGTCTATCCAATTTGTTGGCACTGATCTTGATCTTGACATCGCTGGCTTTGGCACGCTGACAGGTGATCTGGTCGTCTCGCGCGACAGCAACGGTGCCGTGCTGATCGCGGCCACTGGTGTGAATGCCGCATTCGGGATGTCTGGTGCGGGCGTTTCTGTTACAGATGCCGCCCTGGGTTTGTATATCGCTGGCCAGACTGAAACCACAGCCGGGTATGCCCTTGTGGCGACAGGCAACGCACAGCTGGATGGCTTTGCGGGTGTTGCGATCAACGCCGCCGCCGCGGTGCGCGTCAACACATTGGGCCGCAGTATCGACACGTCTGTCGGCGGGGTCGATCTGGTCTTTGCCGACCGCGCCCAAATCCAAGAGGTTGCGATCACTTCGGGCACGTTGACAGTGGCAGGGCTTGGCAGCGTGACAGGTGATCTGGCCATTCGCGCGCAGACGGCCACTGTCGCTGGTGTTGATACAACCGATATTGAGATTGGTCTTGCCAATGTGGAGGGCGCGCTGTCGTTGGGCGCGCTGGATGCGACGCTGACCGGCGGGCAGGGTGCGATCCTGCTGCACCGCTCGGGCGCTGCGCCGGGCACGCATGCTGTGCTTCTGGAGGGCGCTGTCTCGCTGGCCGGTGCGGGCGTTTCGGTCACGGCGACCGATATGCGCGTGGCTTATAACCGCTTGGGCGAGGCTGTGCAGGGGCGCACCGTTTCCACTGGGCAGGGCAGCTATACGGTTGATCTGATCGACAACGAAACCCGCGTCAGCGGTCAGGCCTCGGCGACTGTGGCGGGCTTGACCCTGTCGGGCGAGATGTTTGTTGAAGCGACAAATGACGTGTCGCAAGTGTTGTCCGATGGCGAAAGCGTGTCGCTTTCCCAAACAACTGTCGGGGGGAGCGATCTGTCGCTGGCCTTTGGATCGGGCAATGCCACGCTTGCCAAAATTGGCGGCGCGGATGTGGCGCTTGTCTTCTCTCAAGAAGTGGGGGGAACTGCGCGCAAATGGCTAAGCGGGGTTGGCGATCTGGGCGCAATCTCGGTGCTTGGCACCCAGATTGCCGATTTGCGAAGCGCGCAACTGGTTTTGAATCAGGCGATGGATGCCGCCGGTAATCTGATCGACGACACGGAAGCTGTCGTCATCAACTGGGCCGAGGATCAATCCCGCAGCATTGCGCTTTCAGCTGTAGATGCTGGAAAGAGCGCGCTTTTGGAAATGGCCGACCGGCGCTGGGAAATCCCTGTATCGGGTGCCATCGATGTCGGCACAGGGCGTTTGGCGGGTGATTTCACACTTGCTTCAAACACCGACGAAGCCGGGGATCGTTTCTGGGACATTGTGGCCAGTGATGTCGAGGTTTCGCTTGCGGCAGCCGGTGCGCGTATCGCGTTGATTGATGGCGCGGGGGCGCTGCGCATCGCCGGTGGCACTGTCAGCGGCACAGTCAGTGGCAACGCTGCCATCACCGGATTGGCTGGGCTAAGCCTTGGTGGCCAGCTGAACGCTACATTCGGCGGTGGCGATGTCGCCATCTCGGGTACGAATGTTTCTGTTCAGATTGAGGGTTTGGGCGCAGTCTCGGGCAATTTCTCGGTTGAGAAATCGGGTATTGGCGACGCGGCAACGCTTTTGGTTGGGTTGGACAATGTCAATGCCGATATGGGCGGGGTCGATCTGTCTGATGGTGCGCTGGCGTTGTATGTTGCGCGCAACGCTTTGGGCGATGCGGGCTATGCGCTGGTTGCAAGCGCGACTGCGGGCCTTTCGGGCTTTGCCGGAATCACGCTGAACGCGACCGCACAGCTGCGCGTCAACGCCATGGGTCAGGCTGTCGATCAGACCATTCGCGTTGGCGACACAGACATTGCCATCACCTATGAAAACGGCAATGCCTTGGCAGAGTTGGTCATCGCTTCGGGGCTGCTGGATATTTATGGTTTGGGTGTGCTGTCGGGCGGTTTGGCGATCCGGTCCGAAACTGTCACAGAAGGCCCAACCACGAAGAATTTCTTGCAAATCGGCCTGTCCGACGTGTCGGGCATGCTGGCGCCGGGCGGAGTGGGTGCCAACCTGACAGGGGGTGCCGGGGCTGTCTTGCTGGAACGCGAGACGACGGGCGATGAGACCAGTTCGCGCTTTGCAGTGCAGGTGGAAGGCAGTGTGGCGCTGACCGGTATCTCGGGCATTACATTGTCGGCCGATACGCTGCGTGTTGCCTATAACCGCATGGGCCGCGATTTGGAGAATGTCGTTGTCTCAACCAGCGCAGGCGATGTGATCGTCAACCTGCTGGACGATGAAACGCGTCTTCGCGGTATCATGACGGCTGATGTTGCGGGAATCCTGTCGGTTTCCGGCGATATGTTTATTGAAAGCCGCACAGGTGCAATGGCTCAAGACCTGAGCTTGAGCGATGGCACCACCGTAACGGTTGATCAGCTGATATTTGGGGGTGTGGGGGTTGCCGCATCGCTGGGGACCGCTGCCGTGGGCGCGTCGCTGTCGGATGTCGGGATTGCAGTTGTTCTGAGCACTGAAACCGGCGCTGACACGCCGCGCCGCTGGCTGACAGCGGCGGCAGATGTCGGGGCCGCGCAGGTGCAAGGGTATGCGCTGGCGAATATCACCTCTGCCCGTGTTCAGATTAACTCGGAATTGTTGGACGGCAGCTTGGTCTTGGGCGGGACCGGCCCTGTAATCGACTGGGCCAAAAGCACGCCTGCCGCAGGGTCACAGATTGCGCTTGGGCCGATTGACACTGTGATACTCGCAAGCGATGCGCGCGTGTTCAAACTGGCAGTCGATGGCGCGATCTTGCTGGGCGCGGCGGACCTGTCGGGTGCGTTTGAAATCACATTGGTGCAATCGGGGCCGCATATTGCCTGGCGGATAGATGCGGGCAGTGTGGCTGTGGGTCTATCGGCCAATGGCGCGCGCGTTGGCCTGAATGAGGGGACAGGCACATTATGGATTGGCCGAGACGACAGCAACGACACTTGGGGCGCTGTCCAGAGAAGCGGTGTCGTCACTGGTGCCGCCTCTGTCACCGGGGTCGATGGGCTGACCCTGTCGGGCATTTTCGCAACGCGCTTTGACAGTGCAGGGAATTTGCAACTTGCTGGCGCTGTCGATGTCGGGGTGGATGGTTTCGCCTCTCTCGGTGGCGAATTTGCCATCACCAAGGCAGCGCTTGAAATCGCAAGCCCCGATGTTGTTGCCGTGGCAGGCGTCGAAGGCGCGACAGGTGCGTTGGTGGAAAGCCAGCGGGGTGGTGTCATATCCGCGTCAAGCTTCTTGTTGCAGTTGCAGGTCACGCAATCTGGAATTGTGCGCGAAGGCGTCTATGCATTCGCTCGGGGTGGGGCCGTGGCCTCGGTGCGCCTGAGTTCGGCAGAGTCCGATGAAATGTGGCGTCAGCGGTTGCAGAATGCGATGCAGGCGCTGTTTGGCTTTGGACATGCAAGTGTCGGGGGCACCAAGGCCGACGGTTTTACCATCCAAATGACAGGTCAGCGCGCTGGCGAGGCTGTGAGTGGCCTATCCATGACCGTTCCGGCCGATCCGGCCGACGATGCCGATTGGGGCAGTACCTATATTGCACGGCAAGCCACAGCGTCCAGCGGGGCCGAGCACCTTCTGGACCTGATGCCCGAAGGGGTGGACGGCACCTATCAACTGACGTTTGACTATGAGGTGCGCACGAATACGCGGCTGTCACTGACGGCATATTCAGAGGGCACCTTTCGGGAAGGAACGTATCGGTTTTCCTTCGGGGGCAACACAGTCACCGTTGCGACTGTGTCTTCGGCCGGTCTGAGTTTCTCGGATAACGACCTTGCCCAGCGTTTGCGTGCCGGGCTTGAAACCCTGTTCGGTGCGGGAAATGTGCAGGTTTCGGGCGATCGTGTGCAGGGCTACGAGATTGAATTTATCGGGTCTTGGGCTGGCCGTTCGGTGTCGGTGGACAGTGCCGCCGGTGGTACCGGGCTGTGGATGCAAGCGCCTACAGATCTGTCATCCACGCTTGCGGCATCCGATACAAGCGGGGTCGTTTCGCAGGCAAGACCCGCCGCAATCGCTGCGGCTTACAGACTTGTCATTGACGTGGATGGCGCAGCGACGCGCAATTCAGACAGCTTCACTTTTGGTTTTTCGGGCAGCCCAAAGACAGGCACGGCAAGGTTCACCAATGCTCAGGACACGCAGGCGCGCCATATTTTTGATGCGCTCGCAAAGCTTGTGCCCTCGGGTGCGAGCACGACAACAATCAACGCCCAAGGCTTGAAGACGGTTCGCTCGGACACGCTTACGATCCGGCAGCTGGCTTCGTCGTCAATTGCGCAAGAATACTCCATCAGCTTTGCGCCATCGATTCAGGATCAGGTTCTGGCGCTTGGTGCGTTAGGGGTTATGAACAGCGGTGTGACGTCGGGCATGGGCTATGCATTGACACCGGTTGTCGATGGTGGTGCATCCCCCAGCGTGGCGACAGGTGCAGTGCATGTGCTTGAGGGTTTTGCCGCTAATACGGGGGGGAATTTCAAGCTTGCGTTTGACTATGATGGCGCACGCTACAGCACAGGTTTGGTGGATTTTCATGCCAGTGCCGATGCGTTGCAGGCCGCTTTTGGCGCGGCGACGCGGGTCGATGGCGGCAGCTTTGCTGCAACCGGCGCAACCGCAAGCGTTGTGCTGACATCGCGGGGCCAGTGGCAGATCAGTTTTGGTGGCAACGCTGTCGGCAAGACAATCGCGCCGATTGCGCGCACTATTTTGCCAGCACCCGCCCCCGAGGCGGCATTGTCGGTTGTTACATCGGGCCTGACCGGCGCCACGGGCACATACACCACCGATGAAATGGTCTTTGCCAACTATAATTCCGACGCCGAGGTGTTGCGCGCGGCCATATTGGGGGCGACAACGCCCGATGGCGCAGCCTTTCTTGATACTGGTGCAACTGTTTCCGTCGCGCTGGATGACGCAGCCGGACAGTGGCATGTTGCCTTTGGCGGCACCGCTATTGGTCAACGCATCGGGGTGATGCAAGGCACTGTCAAGCCAGTGGCTGCCCCCGAAGCAAGTTTGACCCAGACCGCAACCGGTGCGGTGTCGTCCGAAGTACAGATTTTGACATTGGCAGGACAGGGCGCGTTCCAGCTTGGTTTCAACGGAAACTGGACCGGGGTTTTGGAAGCCGACGATCTGACTGCGCAGAAGCTTCAGGCCGCGCTTGAGGGACTGCCCGGCCTTGGTGCGGGCAGTGTCAGCGTCACCCGGGCCGAGGCTGGTGGCTGGGCCGTCGCCTTTGGTGGCGCGCAGGCCGGGCGGGATGTTGCCGCCCTTCAAGTGGCCGCTGTGACAACTTATGACCTGAATGTTCCCGCTGATGCCGCGCTGGCCGACATGGTGTACCTGCGCCTTGCCGGAGCTGCTGACTGGGCGCGAATAATAGAGGTGCGCGGCGACACAGAAGCCGAGCGCGCCGCTGATCTTGCCACCCAACTTGAACGCGAGATTGTGGCGCTGCCGGGGATCGGGCGTGGCAACGCGGTGCTGGAAGGTATAGAGGGGCAGTCAGGTGTTTATACGCTGCGCGCCAGCGGCGCGCTTGCGGGCAAGGCGCTGCCATCTGTGGAAATCGCGGTGGCCCGCGCGGTTGCAGAGCCAGAGAATTACCTGCTGATTGGTGCCGCGAATGTAAATGGTGCCATCGGCAGTGCGGATGCTGGTGTATCTGTTTCGGACGCCAGTGTGGGGCTTGTAATTTCGCGCGCGACGCCCGCTGCATCAGGGGTGATCGCTGCGCAACCCGGCTTTGCGATTTATGCCGAAGGCAGGGTTGCGCTTAGCGGTTTTGACAGCGCGGTATCGCTGTCAGGCAATGCGGTGATAGAGGTCAACACACTTGGCCGTGCAGTGGAACAAGACGTCCCAACCGGGATCAGCACGCCCGCGCGCAGCGTCAGCTTCGACGATGGCAGCGAACGGCGCGAAGTTACGATCACCGACGGTGCGGTAACCGTCGCCGAGCTTGGGTCCATCTCGGGTGACCTGAAGATCGTCTCAATCCGCGAAACGGCTGCGACGGGTGGTGTGTCTACAACAACAGACACGCTTTCCATCGGAATTGAGAATGCTGCTGGCGCGCTTGCGCCGGGCGGTGTCGGGGCCTCTCTCAGTGAGGGTACTGGCGGTTTAATGCTGCGTCGGGTGGCTGAAACCGTCGGGGGTGAAACCACTGTTTCCCAGCAATATGCCCTTGGGGCAAGCGGCAATCTGGCCATAAACGGCGTACCCGGTTTGACGCTGACCGCCAATGATCTGAGCATTGCAGTAAACCGCTGGGGCAGTGATCTGGCGCTTGATGTGGCGACAGCTTCGGGCAGGTTCGACCTCGGGCTTGCGCAGGACGAAACGCGCCTGCGCGGCCTGATGGATCTGGATATCGCGGGCATGATAGGGGCGAGCGGCGAGATTTTCATCGAGTCGCGCACGAACCAGAATGTCACGCTGGACGACGGCAGCACCGCAAATGTCGATCAGTTGATACTGGGCGGCGCAGGGCTGGCCGCGACGCTGGGCACAGATGCTTTGGGTGCCCGCCTCACCGGCACCGATCTGGGCATTATCCTGTCTACAGATACCACGACCGGCAAACGATGGCTAACTATGCAGGCTGATGTCGGTGGTGCCAGCCTGTCGGGCGGGGTAAGCGCAGATGTCATTGACGCAAATGTTGCGATCAACCGGCAACTGTCGGCTGACGGCGGGATGCTGGCGGCAGGCGCGACGGTTATCGACTGGTCGGCCGGACAGGGCGGGCAAACGCTTGTGCCCGTCTCGGGTGGTGCCGAGATTGCGTTGGACGCCGCGGGGCAGGTGTTCCAGCTCAATCTGGAGGGCGCTCTGAATTTTGGCCCTGCCCGTCTGGGCGGGAAGTTCGACATTGCACTGACCGAACAGGGCGGGGCGCAATTCTGGGTCATCTCGGCGTCGGACGCTTTTGCCGAATTGGTTGCAGGGCAGGCGAAAGTTTCCCTTAGCAATGGCGCGGGCGTGCTGCTGATCGGTCCGGAAGGCCAGAAATCCGGTGGTGTGTCCGGGACCGCCAGCGTAACCGGAATTGACGGTCTGACGATGACTGGCGAGCTTGCCACCCGTTTTGACGAGGCGGGAAATTTCCAGTTGGCGGGCGATATCACGCTGGATGTCGGAGGGTTTGCCAACCTGAACGGGCAATTTGCCGTAACCCGCCAGCAAAGCCCGCAGGTTGCACCCGGAATAACTGTTTCACGCGCCACGACCCAAACCGCTGGCAGCGTTGCAACTGTAGTGAACGGCGGAGAGCAGACACCAACCCGCTATTTGCTGACTGCCGCAGGCACCGGCCTTGATGGCGCGGCAATCTTCCGCGAAGGCGTTTACCGCATCGGCTATGGAACCAGTGTGATCGAGCTGGATACAACCGACGAAGCTGGCGCGCCGGTCTCTGATGATGCGTTGCGCGGCCGTTTGCTTTCAGGTCTTCAGCTCTTGCTGGGTGCTGGCAATGTGTCTGTCTCGGGCAGCCGTGCGGACGGTTTTTCTATTGACCTTATTGGCGCGTTGAATGGACGCGGGATAGATGGTTTGACGGTTGGTCAACCAGCCGATCCTGCTGACAAGACCGACTGGGGCTCGATCACCGTGCTGGAGGCGGCGCGCGCCGCCGCTCAATCGTGTCAATACCTGATGCTGACCCCGCTTGCGAGCCGGGTGGCAGGGGCAAAGTTTGCGCTGTCCGTCGATGGTCAGACCACCGCGGATATCCGCTATATTTCAGATGTAAACCGTCAGGCGACCGCCATTCAACAAGCGTTGGAATCTGTGGTCGGTGCGGGGCGTGTCTCTGTCTCGTTCGATCAGGAGACAGGCGGGGTTAGCCGGCAGGGCTTTTTCATCACTTTCGCGGCCAGTGCCGCGCCGGAATTGGTCAGTGTGGCGGCTTTCACCACGAAAACGGATGGCAGCATTGATCCGGGCGTGGTCAAGGTGCGTGCCAGCCTTACAGCATTGTCCGATGCTGCCACGGCCACGGGCACAGTCCAGTTGATAGATCTCTATGACGATGCCCTTACCGGCGCATTCGAGTTGGAGTTCAAATTTGGCGGTGAAGTCTATATTACGGATGACATTCCCTTTTCTGCAAGTGCCGAAGCCCTTGCCGACGCGATACGTGCGGCGCGGGTCGATGGCACGGGGGCAGTTTTTGCGGCGCGTGGCGGAGATGCGACTGTCAGCCTTGTCGGTGCGATGGGCAACCAGAAATGGGAAGTCACTTTTGGTGGTGCGGCGCTGGGCCGCCATATCCCGGTCATGGCCGGTACCATCACGCAATTGCAAATGGCCCCAGAGGCGACGCTGTCAAAGACTGTTGTCGGGTCGACCACGTCAGAAATACAGACCATCGCTGTCGCAGCGGCGAACACCACCTTTGCACTGGGCTTTGGCAACGAGGTGACGGCCCCCTTGTCGGGCACCGCGACTGCCGCGCAGGTGCAATCCGCGCTTGAAGCGCTTTCGACGATCGGGCGGGGCAATGTGGCCGTGACGGCCACTGCGGGGGGCGGTTTTACACTGAGCTTCCGAGGTGCGCTGGCAGGCCGTGAGCTTGAACAGGTCGTGTTCAGCCAAGTGCAGACCCTTGACCTGCGCTTGCGTGACGGGCTTGCGGACATGGTTTCGCTGCGTATCGCGGGCGCGTCGGGGT
This sequence comes from Lacimonas salitolerans, assembly GCF_042677865.1. NCBI lineage: Bacteria > Pseudomonadati > Pseudomonadota > Alphaproteobacteria > Rhodobacterales > Paracoccaceae > Lacimonas > Lacimonas salitolerans. The sequence goes on from NZ_JBHUDD010000154.1 coordinate 17,465, forward strand.
GGAATGTCGCGGGCATGGATGTGCGCGGCATGGGGCAAAACCAGATTATTGCCGCGTTGCAGACAAGTCTTGATGGCTTGCACGACGGGACCGGAGCGCTGGCCTTTGGTGCTGGCAATATAAAGGTCACGGCCTCTGGCACACCGGGGGTATATCATCTGGTTGGCGCAGGCGCGCTTGTCGGGGCGGATCTGCAAACCGTGGTTGCTGGTCTTGAACGCCATGTGGAACCAGCGCCTGACTATCTTTTGATAGGTGCAGATAGCGTAAACGGCATTGTCGGTGGGCCAGCCGCTGGCGTGGCGCTGGTCGATGCAAGCCTTGGCCTTGTCATCTCGCGGGCGCAGGACGGCAGCTCGGGCTATGCGCTGCGCGCCGAGGGGGGTGTCGCGTTGCAGGGCTTTGGTGGCGCTGTGACCTTGGATGCAACAGGTGGGATTGCCATTAACACGCTGGGGCGTGGGATTGACATGGCGGTTCCCGCTGGTCTGACGGCAGGCACCCGAGAGGTGACATTCGCAGATGGGACTGATCTGCGCGAAGTGCGGGTCACCCAAGGCGCGCTTGCCATAGCCAATATTGGCGAGTTGACCGCTGATCTTGCATTGCGCGTCATTTACCACAAAGTCGACGGGCTTGATACGACCGACATGCGGATCGGGCTATCGAATGTCGCGGGTGAATTGAACGCCGGTGGCATGTCTACTGCATTGTCCAACGGGGATGGTGCGATTTTGCTGCGCAATCAAGCGGGCATCGGCACGATGTACGCGGTGGAGGCCGAGGGCGATGTCGCGTTTGATGCGGGCGGTGCGGTGCAGGTTTCCGCAGAGCGGCTTCAGGTCACGTTGAACCGTTGGGGCGATGATGTCAGCGAAACGGTCGCCACAGGTACCGGGCTATACAATGTCACGCTGGTGGACAATGAATCCCGCCTGCGCGGCAATATGGGCATCTCGGTTGCGGGGCTGCTGGAAGCCTCGGGCAATTTGTCGATCGAGCTGTTGAACAATCAAGATGCCACGCTTAGCGATGGCAGCACCGTCACAGTGGATCAGGTTGTCATCGGTGGGCTAAACAGCAAGGCGCGCCTTGATGTCGGTTCTGGTCTTGACGCCAGAATGCACGGTCTTGACCTGCTGGCCGTGGTCAGCACCGAAGTGCCGGCAGCGGGTGGTGTAGCCCCTTCAAGGCGCTGGCTGGCCGCCAGTGCAACGCTGGAAGGCGCATCCGTGGCAGGCTATGCACTGGCGCGGGTGCAAGAGGCCACTCTTGCACTGAACAGCCAGATTGCAGATGTGGACGGCAATGCAGCGCCCTTGAACGCTGCCGTGATCGATTGGTCGGGTGCAGTGCTGGCCCGCGATATGGGTGCCGATGCGCCGTTGCAGATTGATTTCGGCACGCGCCAGCTGGTGTTGGCTGCAACCGCCGAAATGCGCCTTGGGGAGGCGATTTTGGGGGGCAGTTTTGACCTGACGCTGGTGACGGGGCCTGCGGGTGACGGCTGGCAGCTGGAGGGGCGTGAGGGGCGCATCGGTCTTGCCGTTGGGGGCGTGGGACTTGCCCTAAGCGGGATCGAGGGAACCCTGCTTCTGGCCGCAGACGGGTCTCGTGCTGGCACATTGTCAGGCAGTGCAGAGCTGACCGGACTGGATGGCGTGACCATGCGCGGTATGCTGACCGCAAGTTTTGACCCGAATGGCCGGTTGGCTGTCACGGGCGATGCGGTGCTTGATATTCTTGGCATGGCGGGTTTTGAGGGCAGCTTTGTCGTTGAACGGGTCAAGGTTGGTGCCTTCAGCCAGTTGCAGGTCGTTGCAACGGGCGTAGAGGCTTTTGTGGGTGTTGATGGCACGGGTGCGCAACTGCTTGGGGGCAAGCTGTTCATCCTTATGGGCGCGGGGGCCGATGGCACTCCGGGCTATGCCATCGAAGGTTTGGCGACAATCTTGATTGATACGCCGATTCTGGACATGACCGGCGAAGTGGCGCTTGTCGCAAATACCCTCGGGCGTGCTGTCTCTCGCAGCGTGAACGTGGCGGGTGAGACGCTGTCCATGTCCTTTGACGGGTCGCGGATCGAGCCTAAAGTGGACATGGGCAATCTGGATGCGCTTCTCACAGATATTCTGGGCAATGCCGTAAGTTCGGTTTCCAGTGGTCTGGCGACACTAAAGGCCGAAGTCAGCCCTGAGATCGGCCCGAATGGCGATAACATCAATGCTAACCCGCTGGCAGTCGGGTTGCCGTTGATCGGAATGTCGCTCTCCGAGATGACGGGTCTGGATCGGTTGCTTGCGATCGGGGAGTACACACAGCGGTATATTGGAAATGACAGCTTCGATTTGCTGCCAGCCCCGATTTACGATGAAACCAACCTGCCTTCCGTGCGCGGATTGCTAAGCTATCTGCGCGAGACATGGCTGCCTACGCTTGGCCTTCCAGCCGATGCACTGGATTTGGTGATGTCGGAAAACGGCATCAATATCGTCTTTGACAGCACCTATGTGATTGCCAACACCTTTACGCTGAATCCCGGCGCAGAGGTCGAAGCCCTTGGCCTGAAACTGGAGGGGGATGTTTCCATTGACCTGTCGGTTGCCCTTGATGTCGCTTTCGACATGGCCATCGACTGGAGTGCAGGAACGTCTGATTTCAATCTCCGTCGGTTCGACATACTGGCAAGCGCGTCGGCGGATGATATTGCAGTAGGGGCCGCTTTTGGCCCACTTGATGTGCGTGTTGGCGATATAGCCCGTCAGGCTGGCACGCTGGAGCTGCAACTTGGGGGACGTCTACAAAAGACAGCCACCGGCCTGAGTTTTGTCAAGACTGTTGATGCTGTCGAGGTGGTGCTTCCGGTTTATGCCCAGTTGGGCAGCCTTGATCTTGCGCAGAGCACGGTTCCCACCATGCGCATCAGTGGCAGCCCGTTTGCTGGCGATATCTCGGTCAAGACCGAGAACTTCGACGCGATTGGCGATTTCAGCCAGATGTCTGTGGTTGACCTGATCCTGATGTTCCCTGAATTCCTCAATACGCTTGAGGTGGTTCTGTCTGACAACCGGCTGTTGCAGAATATCCCGTTCGTTGATGCGGCAATGGATCAGGTTTTGGCTTTTGGTCAGGCCTTTGAGAGAAACGTCTTCGACCGTATCGATTTCAATAAGCCGCGGGTTGATCTGATGAGCACCGCGCGCGTCTCGGTAAGCGTGACCGAGATTGACGGGCAGATGAGATCGGTTCTGTCCACGCCGCTGGGGGGCTTTACAGATGCGTTGAACCCGCCCGTGGGCGGCGCACCCTATGAAGTAACCCTCTATCACGTGGCGACAGGTGCTGAGATTGGCACCTACACGATTGACAGTGTGCTGGACGGGCGGAATCTGGTTTTGCAGGGCAGCGCTTTCTCTGCTGTCGGCCTGCGCGCGGTTATACACGAAGCCCGCACCCAGATTACGACCCTACAAGAGTTCATGGATGCCGTTAACCGTTCGGGTGTTCTGCCAGCCGGGCTTCAGATTGTATTTGATCCGGTACAGCGCAGTTTCGGAATTCCTCTGCATTTCCGTGAGGAATTCGCCCCTGTCGATATGCCGTTGAACCTTGACTTTGGCACCGATGAACTTTCGCTGACCACCTCTGCCACTGGCGGGCTGACGACCTTTGTGGAAGGTACATTGGTCATTTTCGCCGATCTTGACGGGCGGACGCTGTTTGGCGGGGAAGGGGCTGTTTCGGCGGGCAGCAACCTGTTCTCTGCCTCGACGTTTATTTTTGATAGTACGATGTTGGGCTACTCTCTGGAGTTGGAGGGAGAGCGCTTTACAGTCACCTCGATCCGTGGGGATCACACTCTTGTTCTGGACCGCGCAGCCGAAGCAGATGTTACGGGTGCAGGCTTTACACTTCGTGAAGGCCAACTGACACTGGGCCTTGAGGATGTGGCCCTGCGCGCTGGCATCTCAATGGTTGTCGAGGATCTGGAGGTCGCAATCCAGCTTGGGTTCCTGGGTGCGACCGCGGGTGGTGCTGGAACGGGATCGGGCGTTCGGATGAACGCGGGGGTCGAGATTGCACTTGACCGCAACCCGGGAGCCTATGTTGCCGGTAACAGGCGCTTTGCATTCGATGAAATTGACACCGATTACATTCAGGTGTCGATAGATGCCTATGCTGAAGCGGTGCTGCGCGGGTTGCGTGTCAATGCGGGTGTGGGTTCAGATATACCGCTGGCACCCAACACAGAAATCTCGATCCGTGCGCTGGACCCGTTCAATATGGGCGCTGTCCGTGTGATCGACCAGAACCCGATGTATCCGGTTGATATTGCGGGTCTGATTACCGCAGGTACGATTACATCGAATGATCTGGTTATTGTGTTGCCCGATCTTGGGGCTGCGTTTGATTTCAAGAACCTGAGTTTTGCCGATATTGTAGAAGCAACGCGCACCGGGCTTGAATTCATCCGCGATACGATTGCCGAACAACCATTCTATTCGACCGAGTTGCCAATCATCGGAACATCTCTGGCCGATGTTTTCCCCTTCGTGGATGGTTTCCTTGAACAGATCGGCGATGCCGCCAGCAATCCGGCTGGCGCTATTGATCAGGTCGAGGCCATTTTTGAAAAAGCACTTGGCATAGTTGACGACAATACCCTGCCGCCCGAAGACCAAATTTTCGCGCTCACTCTGAACGGCGATGTGCTTGATATTCATCTTAGCCTTGAAAAGATGTTTGAACGCAAATTTGGCTTTAGTCTGGATTTGCAACAGCTTGCAGAGATTGCCGGACCTAGCGCTTTTGCTGGCTTTGATTTTGTCGGCCATGTGGCGGATGTCGTCAATCCGGGGGCCGCAGGTGACATTACGCTGGCGGCAATGGCCAAGTTGCAGATCAATGCCGGTATTCGTTTCGCGGGGGCCAATGGTCCTGAATTTTTCCTGTATGACTATAACCCTACCCGGCTTCAGACTGTGGCGCTTGCCGCGTTCGGCTCGGTCGGGTTTGCCAACCGCTCTAGCGTTCTGGACGACAGGGAAAAGGCGCGTGTCCTGTCCGATTTCCGCAGCGCTTTGTCCGTGCTGGGCGATGACGTCCAAGAAGTGTCAGCACGCGTCAACACATGGTGGCTGACGGGTACCGAAGCGCTAAATACTGATGCAGAGCATGGTCAGGGCCTGCTTGCAGGCCGACGCCAAGAAGCAATCGTTGACTTGGCCGCGTGGTTGGAAGAACAGCTTGGCATATCGGTGCAGTTGTTTGCCGGTACTCAGACCGGCGTTGCCAGCCCTGAGGGGCATCGCACATTTACCGACATCACCGCCAGATACGAGGTTGCTGTCTCCCCCGACAAGGCCAGAGGAACCTTTGCAACGGTCGGCCTTCGGGTTGTGGGCGAAAACCTTGAGCTGGGCTTTGATGCCGGTCCTGCAAAGATCGGTGTAGAAGGGGGCTGGATCGCGATTGACGGCGACGGGCGTGCCTCGACGCGCGATTTTGCCAGCATGACAGTGATGCTGGATCAAATCTCGCCAGATGATGACGACGGACGCTTCTATTTCAGCCGCGAACGCATCTCGGACAATCTTGTTACGTCTGTGGATGGTGCGATGGGTATGAACTTGCCCATGGTTCTCGACTTCTCGCTTGGGCGCCAGTCGGTAGGCTCGATGACCATGTCGACCGGAGAGGCTGGTCTGGCCGGATTGATGGACGCGGCATCGGGTGCGGTGGTTACAGGCAATATCCTGAATGTGCAGGTTCCTGACGTCCAGAGTGTGATGGATGACTTCCTTGGGGAATTCAGCCTTCTGGGCATGTTGGCGGACCCAAGCCGCATTATCGATGGTGTCGATGGTGCCCTTGGTGTGGTGCAAGACACGCTTGGCTCTGAACTGGCGCGCGATATCCCGATTATTGGCAGCAAGATGGCTGCAACCGGCAATTTTGTGCGCGATATTCGCACGGGTCTTCTGGCAGATATGCGCGACCGGCTGACAGCCGAAGGCGGTGCGATCGGGATCATGCAATCGTCCTTGTGGTCGCTATTTGGCACGGATGGCTTGGACATCGTGCTGGATGCCAATGGCGACAAAGAGGTGACCATCGAGGATATCAGCGTCACATGGCGTGATGCCGCGGGTGTGGTTCTTTCGGACTGGATACAGGGCGAGATGCCGCCGAACGCCGCCGATGCGGTGCAGTTCGACATGAACCTTGGTCAGACATTGTTTGGCTTGGATGTGGATATTCCGCTCGCCTTTGACCTGCCGGGTTTTGCTCTGGATATTGACGGCGGTTTTGCGCTGGACCTTGGCTGGGCCTTTGACTTTGGCTTCGGCCTGAGTATGTCCAGCGGCTTTTACCTGGCCACCAATACGGATGATACACCCGAAATCCGCGTAACTGCGCGGGCGTATTTGCAAGGCAGCAATGTCGCACCTTTCGAAGCAACAGGCAAATTGCTGTTCTTCAAGGCCACAGTCACAGATACCATGCCCGGCGGCAGGGAAAGCGGCGCTGATGTTGTGCTGGGTCTGGATCTGAAGGGCGATTCTAAAGGAAGGCTTAGCTTGTCGCGGCTGTTTGGTCAGTCTTCCAGCAGCACAATGGGCACGATCTTCAATGTCACCACTGACATAAACCTTCTGACGACACTGGAGGCAGAGGGCGCTGCTGTCTTGCCAAAGCTAAAGGCCAATCTGGTTGTTGATTGGGATTGGCGCATTGGGCAGACAATGCCGCCTCCGACGATTGAGATGCAGGCGTTGCGACTGGATGTCGGCTCGTTGGTCAATGACTTCCTGCTGCCCATCTCGGAACAGGTTGCAGGGACTATCAGCCCGTTCAAACCCTTCGTTGATATGTTGCTGACCCCGATTGACGGGCTGGGCTTTATCAGTGCGGCGGGCTTGGAGAACACGCCTTTGGGGTTGTTGAACGGCCTGTTGAAGATACGCGGACAAAAACAGATTCCGATGTCGTTCTTCAAGGCGGTACAATTTGCAGCAAGCCTGCCGGAAACTGTGCGCGGCTGGGGTGACTCTGGCGAGATTTTGCTGGGTGACCTGAAAGGTTTTGGCGAAGGCGATGTTCAGGCCAATGCCGGTACAATTGATTTCGGTGCCCTAGAAGGCCAGTTCGCAATGATTGAGGCGCAATCGACCGGCGGCTCTTCGGACCCCTCTCGGTCGGGCTTCAAGATGCTCGAATACCTGAAGGATATCGACAACTGGAAGGCCGTTTTCACTGGTGGCGATGCGATTCTGTTCAGTTATGAATTGCCCCTTCTTGGTGCGTCTTTCAACAGCCGTGTGCCTTTGGCGCGGGTGCCGCTTGGGCCTGTTATCGCAAGTCTGGATGCGACAGCCAGTTTCGAGGCTTTCGCCGATCTTGCGTTCGGCTATGACACCTATGGCATTCGCAAGGCATTAAGCAGCGGCAACCCGCTTGATGCTTTCGATGGCTTTTTTGTCTTTGACGTGACGCTGCCGACATTCAGAAACGGCTCTATTGTTGCAGGCAGCGGCGGGCAGGAGAAAGACGAGTTCTACGTCAACGCTTCTATCGGGTTGGAAATGGGCGTTAGCCTTGGCCCGATCAAGGGCGGTGGTCGCGGCAGCATCAACTTCTACGCAGGACTAGACCTTCAGGATATTGAAAGACAGGTCCTGACGAAAGATGATGCGGGTTATGTCACGCATGTCGACTGGGTCAGTGATGGCCGGATCCGTGGCAGTGAAATTGCTACGATGTACGCCTATGAGGGCGGCGGCTTTGCCAACCTTTTCAACATAGAGATCAACGCCAATTTCAAAGCTGATATTTTCGTTGAATTCAGGTTGAACCTCGGATTTTTGGGCACGCTTCAATACACATTCTTTGAAGCCACGCTCTTCAAGGTTAACCTTTTCGACTTTACCTACGAGGCTCCGAAAGTTCAGCCATATCTGGCCGAAAAGGTCGGTGATACGCTATATTTGAACGCGGGCGAGCGTGCCGGGCTGCGCAAATACTTCAATACAACCGATGGCAATGAAGAGTTTATCCTGTCTGGTTCTGGCGGGCAGGTGAATGTCGAATTCGACGGCTGGTATCAGTCCTATTCTGGAATACGCAAGGTCGTTGCCAATATGGGCGAAGGCAACGATGTGCTTGACATGTCGCGCCTGCGCGGCGTTTCCGTCGATGTCGAGGGCGGCGCTGGAAACGACAAGATCATATTGGGGCAGGGCGGCGGTATCGCGCGCGCCAGCTCGGGGAACAATAACATCTCTGTCGCTTCGGGAGTAGCGTCTGCCTATACCATCCAAGGTGGCAGCGGCGATGATACGCTGACAGGTGGTCTGGGCAACGATACGCTGATCGGTGGCGGTGGTGCCAACCGGCTGACAGGGACCGCCGGCGACAATACCTTTGTGGTTGGTGTCTCATCGTCATCGGCGGTGGTCGGCGTGCAAAACCTGCGCGGGGGGCCGGGCCGAGATACCTATGTCTTTGAAAACAATTTCGGAGAGGTAAGCTTTAACGACCGTCAAAACGGCACGGTTCTGGATTTCAGCCGCATGTCTGATGGCGTAACGGCAACGATCGGCAAGCGCGCGGTAAATGTGACCAACGCGCTGGGTCAGGAGTTGCGCGTGTCCGGGGCAACCGTCGAGGAGTTGCGCATCACCCAGTGGACCGACACCGTCTATGTCAACGAGTTTCCCGGCTGGAAGCTTGATATCAAAGATGCTGGTGGGGATGACGATTATCGAATCCAGATGGGTCGGGCAACGGCCTCTGGTGCGACAGGCACGATCAATATTATCGAAACTGGAGACGGTTTTGATGAGATCATCCTTGAACAAAGCCGCGCCCGCGCTGGAGATGCGATCGCTTTTGATCTTGATACGATCACCAATGGCCGCGAGGTCGTCACCTATCAGAATGGCTTGATTGACCGCGTCACGCTGAAGGGAAAGGGCGGGTCATATAATGGCAGCCAAATCGAGGCATTTGGTGGGGATATTCGTTATACAGCAAATCTGACTGTTGATGATGAGCAGGTCAGCTATTTGGGCGGCACTGCTTTCCGGGGGATCGGGCGCACGATCTTTACCGAGAGCGCGATGGAAGCCGGTTCGGTCGTACTTGAGTCCTTGCGGACACTGAACATTACCCATGACGTTGTGGCGTTGGGCAATGGCCATATCGACCTGCGCGTCTTCGGGGACAGAGCCGATGTGGTCCTGAATGCGGATCTTTTATCCTCTTCTTCCTTGTCCGGCAGTGGACGGGTGGACCGTGTGGATGACGGAAGCGGCTGGATCCGGATTCACGTGCCCGATGGCAGTCTTGTGAATGCCAATGGCAGCTATATTCGGGGCGAAGAAGCCTATCTTCTGGTGAAGGCAAAGGATGCTATCGGCACCACCGCCGCGCCAATCCTGACGCGGATTGCCGAAATCACGCTGGCCACCTCGTCACATGGCCAAGGCGATATCGTCATCCGCGAGGATGATGACCTGACCATGGTTGAAGAGCGTGTTCTTGGTAGCCCAGAGAATCCGGGCCTTGTTTTTGTCACAACCCCAACCGAGAGCCAGTGGGAGAACTCGGTTAATTGGATCAGCAACACCGCCGCAGGTGCAGATGCGTGGCGCAGTCTGATTTCATTCAATCAGGACTCGGTTTCGGATCGGCGCGGTGATGTGGCGGTGCAGGTGGGCAAGGGAAATTTGCAGCTCGATCTGGTGCAGACGAATGCGCTGCTGACCTTACACAGCGGCATCATCACCACTTTGCAGACTGGGGCGCACATCACGCTTACGGCCGACGATATTGACTTTGCCAGCGGTGTGAACAACGTGCGCGGTAGTGGCACTCTCAAGCTGCGTGCGCACCAAGACGTTTGGCAATACTACCTGGGGACGGCGGCGGAGGATCAGGATGGCTTTGACTACACCGAAGCCAGCCCCACCCAGCGTGGCGTGCAGGCCATGTATTTGTCTGCCCGCGACCTCAACGCGCTTCGCGATGGTTTTGACCGCATAGAGATCGGTCGTACCGACATTGGCAACTTGATGTTCATTGGGGATGCCAAGCAGACCACCGCCGTCAAGATGAACCCCAATCTGAGTCGCTCGGCCGATGCCCAGCGATCGCAGTTCTTGGACGATGCGTACTTTTTTGCTGATGAACTCTACATCGCAGGCGATGTGCAGGCGCCGGACAACCTGCTGAGTTTCAATGCTCGCAAGCTCAATGTGCTGGGCTCGAACATTAAGGCGCCGACGCAGTTGGGCGACTCTGGCGTCACAGCGCGCCAGGTGGTGATGGATGTGAGCGAGCAAATGGTTGTGGGTGGCTGGATCGTGGGCACGGCCAGTGGCACTGCCCAAGCACCGGCTGAGGCCGTCAGGATTCGCATCAGCGGTGTCGAGACCGATGTGATGCAGGACACGCACCAGACACTGAGCATTCTGGGCGCCACCGGCGGGACATTTGGCCTGCGGCTGGATCTCGATGGCGTGCGTTATGAGACCGCCAATATCGAGTGGGCGCTCGACCGCTCGGTGCTCTCTGCCAGGGTGCAAAGCGCATTGCAGGGCGTGCTCTCGGGTGACACGGGTAGCCGCACAGCGCTACCTGACTCAACGGCCAGCACGGCGGGTCTTGTAGGGGTTGAGATCAGTGTCAACGATGCCTTGGGTGTACGCTTTGGCGGCAGTCTTTCTGGGCGGCTCAATATCCCGGTTCTGGAATTGCAGAACCGTGGTTTGACCGCACCCAGCGCGCTGGATCTCGGGGTTTTTGATCATCGAGTCTTTATATTCAGTGGTGCAGCGGCTTCGCCTTATGGCGCCACAAGCCTATCGCTGGACACTTTGGGGCGTATTGAAGTCACAGGCGACTACAACACGGTATCGCTTGATTTACCCAGCAGCTTGGAGCAGCGGGGCCAGATAGTGTTGGGGGGCCAGTACAATCGGCTCGATGTTCAGACGCAAGGCCCAGTCATCTTGCACGAACTCGCGAGCATCGTTGGGCAACAAAATGGTACAGATATCCGGTTGCGCTCTGATGATGTGTTAGCGCTCAACATCGGATCGAGCATCCAAGCCGGCACGCGGTTTGACTCGGTGCTAAATACCACAGTGATTTCGGGCACCGATGGCAGCGTCACGCTGGCATCAGCACAGGAGATGTTGATTGGTGGCCTGATCACTTTGAGCGGTGAGCTGACAGTGGAGGCGGGTGATCAGGCGTACGACATCGCCCATGACGGCGTGGACCCCAGCGCACCTGGATACAAGCCGCAATACAGCATTTACAACAAGACGGGGTATTTCTCCAGCCTCAACCCTGCCCAGTTGCCCTATATGGCCACCCACACCGGGGGCTATGGCTTATTGGTGAGCGGCAACATCATCAGTCTGGGGGCCGATCAACAGCTGCTTTTGCAATCGGGTCAGGACTTGATTGTGCGTGGCGAGGTGGCAGCCCGGGGTGCACGATCCAGTGTCACATTGCAGTCAGATGAATGGGTCTATGTAGAAGCCAAATTGCGTGCGACGCGCGGCATTGAAGTCTTGGGTGGATACGCCATGGCCGACACAGCCGCTCAAGGTACAGGTGCCGATAGCCGTGGCACCAGTGTTTATGTGCACACCATTTCTGAACTGATGACTTCTGAGGCAGGCAGCACCATCACTGTTCGCGGCAAACAAGACGTGGATGTGTTTGGCCTGGTGCTGGCGGGTGGCAATTATGGTGCGTCTGGCGCCAGTTTCACGCTCGATACGGCTGGGAACGGGGGTGCCTCGATTGACATTCAGGCGGATCAACAAGTGCGTTTGGAGTCGGGTTTGCTGGCCAGCGGCAATGTGCGTCTGGTGGGTGGCACACCGGGCGCAGATGATCACTGGAACGGCCTGGTGATGGGCGCTGTCAGCGATGTCAGCGATGTGGATAACCCACTATCGGTGCTTATCAATTCGGCAGGCGGCATCACCGGTGCGGGTTTGGGGGCTAATGGCAGCGGCAGCACTGTGACCGTCGAGGGCCAAGGCCGTATCGAACTGATGGGCACGATCACCGCGGGTGGCCGCTTGGTTCAGAGCTTTGAGTCCGGTCAATTGGTGTCGCAGTCGGTTGCATGGTCGGGTCGTGAATCCGATCTGTTGGTGACCTCCAGCGGTCGCGTTTTTGTGGGCGGCACCACTCGCAACGAGGCGGGTGATGTGGTCGAGGCAGCGGGCTACTTGAATGCCAGCCGACTGATCGATGTGCGGGGTGGTAGCGATGTCTCTGGTACAGGTTTGTGGGTTTACGGTGCCTCGGAGATAGTGGTCGAGGGCACTTGGACATATGCCGCAGATGGCAGTCGCAGCCGCCTGAACGAAGGTCAAACCTATGTTGATGGCACGGTACGCTTGTACGGTGTCAATGACGTGCGTATGGACGGGCTGGTGATTGCAGGTGGTCGCAGTGACATGGTCACGCGACAAGGTGAATACATCGGCCGCTCGCTCACGTATTACGACGTTGATTCGGTGATCGAGGTGCGCGCAGACCGTCAGCTCATCATCGGAACAGACCTCACGGCGGGTCAGCGAATTGACTTGGTGGGTGGCGTCGACACCCGGACACAGACGGCTGGTTTCCCTCACGATGGCCGAGGACTCGTGCTTTTCGGTTCGGCCAGTGTCACGACCTTGCGCGAAGACAGCGTGATCAACCTGCATGCGCCGGGTCGTGTCGATATCTTGGCACCAGCCGACCTTAACGAGTTGCTGCTGCCCGAATGGCCAGTTTCTGCGAATGGCCAACTCGACAGCGATGTCCGTTTCATCGTCGAGATCGACAAGATCGGCTACCACATTCAGGCGGTGGTCGAACTGGCCGCAGCAGAGACAGCGGCTTTCACTACGATTTCGGATCTGCAGGCGGCCCTAAACGCCAAGCTCTTGGGCGCGCAGTGGCGTGTCACCCAGAGCCAAGGCGGTGTGTTGCCGGCGCTCGATACCCTTTACGCCGGGCTCGCCTCAGTGCCTAATTTTTCAGAATCTCAGCCGGATGTAGCCGTTAAATTCCGCGATGGTCGTCTGCGTTTGGTTGGGCCCTATGAGATCGCTCTACTGGCTTCGACGGTCCAAGATGGTGTCACGCTGACCAGCCAGGCGGCGGCTATTGGTGTGGGTTTTGCACCGGGTAGCACCAGCCTTCAGTCCAGCCGCCGTTTCTCATTGGATGCCGCTGGTGCAGGCTCGGTCATCAACATTGGCAGCGCAAGCACGGACAATGGCTTGCAGTATATTGCGGGCAAGCTGCGGGCCTACAGCGCACTGAACCTCAACACCCAGCAAGTGGATCTTGATTTCACCGGTGTGCTCGAAACACTCAATGGCAGCGTCAGTTTTGCGGCGGGGGATGAGGCGGTGCTCAAGGGCAGCATCATTGCCGGCGGGACGGGTAGCGATGTGGTGATCTCTGCCGACCGCTCGCTCACCGTGTTCGGTCTGATCCAGGCCGCTGATCGCATCGAACTGCGCGGCGGCAATGGCGAGCGCATTGTGGATGGTCAACTGGTCATCACCAACGCTGTCACCCAGGCTGAGACTGTACTTGATGGTTTCTACAGCCTGGTGGTGCAAAACACCGCGCGCATTGTGACGACCGATGCCGACGGGGCGGTTGAGTTGGTGGGCACCAATCATGTGTTGATTGACGGTGCGGTTCAGACCCAACAAAGTTCGCAGCCGATCCTGATCGAGTCCGAACTGGGCCTGCTCAATCTCAACCGAAGCAGCGGGCGGATCGAAGCGGCTGGTGCCCTCACACTCAAGGGGGTCGATGTGTTGCTCGATGGCCCCATCACCAGCACTTACAACAATGGCCTGTCCGATGGCTCGGACGACAGCTACGAAATCCGGGTGATCGCCCAGCGCGATGCGCTCATACGAGGCAACCTGAGCGCTACGGGTGATGTGTGGCTGCAGGCCGGTAATCAGGCGCTTTTTTACGACAACCGCCTGACGGCCGATACGGTACGCATCGACGCTGCGCGTGTCTATTTTGGTGATCCCGTTAGTGCGGCACCGGGTTCACAAAAAGGTTCGGTGTTGCAGGCCGGTCGCTCGTTGTTGATTTACGCCGATGACCTGGGAGTTCATTCAGGTGCTTTGCTGATGACACGAGGCTTGGCCTCCACCATTGATTTGCATGCAAGTACCGCGCGCTTTGTTGGCACCGTTTTTGCCGGTGCCCAACTCGATGCCGCTGGCAGCGCCGCGGAAGTCGTAAGCGCTAGCAATGCCTCGCTGAGCATCACCGCCACCGATAGTGCTCGCTTGGGCGTTGGAGCTAACAGCAGCACCTCTCCATCCACGGTGGAGAACGGTGCCAACGTGTTGGCCACAGGTCAGATCCATATTGAGGGCGGCAGTGGTTTGAGCCAAGCCAGCCGTGGCCTGTGGATCGACGCCAACAGCCGAGTGGCGGTTGTGGATGATGGGCGTGGTGCAGTGACGCGCTCGCTGAACTTGTCGTCAGCTACTGACCTCAGGGTTGAGGGATTTGTGGAGTCCGAGGCCAGCGGTGGTACCGTCCAAATCACAGCAGGGCGCCAGCTCGGTCTGAGTGGTATTGTGCTTGGCCACACCAGTGTCTCGCTCACGGGTGGGCAGAGCGACAGCGCCGGTCTGTCACTTGCAACATCGGCGCTCGTCTATCGTATGAATACGGCGCGTGGCAACACCGCGTCTGGCACTTATTTTGTCGATGAAAACAGCCAGTGGATGGATGCCCAGGGCCGGGTGGTGCTCGCGGATAATGGCGAGGTGGTGCGTGAGGACAACCTCCTGCAGGCGTATCGTGTGAGCACCAATGACGACCCAGCACAGACGCAGTTTGGTGGTGCGCCGGTCCGCTTGACCGGAGCGATTGTGGATACGGCACTGGGCGGCAGCATTACCCTGTCAGCGACTGGGCTGATGCGGCTCGAAGGGGCTATTGGGCAGTTGTATGAGACGCCAACACCCGGCATCTTGTCCCCCCGCGTGGCGAGTGTCACGGTCAACGGGAGTACGCAGTCGCAGACTCACATCTATGCTGATATCCATGCCCAGAACCAGATATTGGTCTCTGGAAGCGACCTCAATGTGTTCGCGGGCGCTTTGTTACAAGCCCGTGGTTCGGCAGGCCAGCTGGAGTTGGCGGCCACTGGCCTCTTGTACGTTCAGGGGGCCTCGGGTGGTTTGGATGCCGCTGAGCTAAGAGCTGGTGACTGGATGCATTTGCGTGCACAAGAGCTGCACACCGATGGCCTGTTATCGGCCCATGACCAAATTTGGCTCAATGCCGAAGGCGATATTTACATCCGCGGTCAGGTCCAAACCTTGGCAGGACCCAGCGGCCGTGTAGATGTACGTGCGGGTTTGTCTAGTAGCCTCGACAATAGCGCGGCCCGCAGCATTCAAGCCGATCAAACGGCGCTCGACGCGCTACGCGCATCGCTGGGCCAGGGCAGCATTTACATGCTTGAAGCGGCGCAATTGCGCACTGCGGGGGTTGAGACCATCCGCACAGGCACCCTGAATTTATTGGCTGGTACGGATGTGGTTCTCGATGCCGGGGCTGTTTCTGGCGGCAGCCGTACCGTGTCGGTACCCGTAATCAGCAGCGAGACAGTCACTTACCAAGTGGTCACAGGCTACACCCAAGTGGTGGACCGTGTGATCGATGTCGAAGTGACCAAGCTCGTCAAGACCACCGTGACAGAGGCCGACGGTTTTGAGCGCATCAAAAACGGCTACACCTACAACGAAATGAAGGTGACGCTGACGCAGACGGGCTATTACAATGGTGCCACCAAAACCACTCGAACCTGGTTCGTTGAGGGGGTGGACTACCGCAATGCGTCAAGCAGCAACGGCACCAGTGCAGTAATCAATTGGAGCCGAGCCGGTTTGAGTGCACCGCCATTGATCAATGGCTTGCAGCCGACATTCAGCCAGTTGCCCACCGATGCCCACCGTGACGCGGTGTTGGCTCAACTGGGTTTTCAAAAGCTGTACAACTTCTCGGCCAGCGACTTTGTGACCAAGCGTGTGGTCAACGGCAATCCTACACAAGAAACTTGGGTGCCCGAGTGGTCGGGAGCCAATCCGGCCATGCACATTCAGAAAATCAATGTGCCCGGCTGGAGCGATAAGTGGATCTATTTGCCAGTGGGTGCCGAGGCCGATGTACTCAAGGTGGTCACCGGCGAGAAGCCTTCGAGTACGGCCACAGTGACTGTGGGCCACTTCTTTGACACGGCAAAGGCGGTCTACACACAAGACCGCAGCGCGTTTACCGGTGGCGGGTCGGCCGCTGTTGGCCGTGAGGGTAACGGGGCGCAAAACACGGGAACGACGGGCTTCATCAATCCCGGCTCCTACGCCTCCGGTCTGATGCATTTTGCCGGTGACCTGGACTGGTTCAAGGTCACGCTGACGGCGGGGCTGAGCTACAACATTTATCTCGGTGGCGCGGCTTCGGGTAACGGAACCCTTTATGACCCCTACCTTTATGTGCATAACTCAAGCGGAAGGGAACTCGCCCGCAATGACGACGGTGGCATTGGCTATGACTCGCAGCTGACCTTCACCCCCAGCTACTCCGGTGTGCACTACATCAGCGTAGGCTCCTACCCATGGGAGGAATCCGGTCGGCGAACAGGCACGTACAAGCTCTTCCTGTCGGGCTACCGGGACGTGGACAACTCGCCGCAACGCTTTACTGTGAGCTACCAAGCAGGAACCGGGCAGCGAAACTATGTGCTCACAGGCGCAGACCAGGCGAACTATGCCGCTGGCACACCGGCCAAGGTGGCCATTGACCCGGCTTGGAGCCAGCAGTCCAGCAACACCAGCAACACGCTAGGGGCCGCCTTCAACATTGCGCCGGCAGGGTTTGTGAGTTCAGCGCAAAGCGTCAGTTCTAATTACAAGGTCCTGCGTACTTTCCAAGGTGTGGCATCGCAGGCCTTTGACAGCCGCATTGGCGGGGCCTTGCCCTACTACACCTACGAAACTTTTCAGGTGCGCGAGTACGACTGGACGAGCACCAACACCGCCATTACTGACAAGCGTGGCACGCTGCATTACAACTGGACAAGCACCGTTACCGACCTGTTCACCAACCAGCCCAAGTTCCGCACCTTTGAGGTCGAAACCAAGGTGCCCACAGTGGCCCAGGTCACGCTCTATACCGATGTGGCCACCCTCGAGGACCGGACCGACACCGTATCCAAGCGCCTGGATGGCCAGTCCAGCCAATCGAGCGGCAGATTTGGTGGCGACAGCATTGCCGTGGGCGATCTGAACATCTTCTCGGGCCGCGATGCGGTGCTCTCGGGCCGCATGACCGCGGGTGGTGATGCATACATACTCACCGGTCGCGATTTATCCGTTCAAGGCAAAGCGGTGGAGGGCGCTGTGCTGCTGGCCATGAGCGAGCTGCGTGTGGCGGGTGACGTCACGCTCAAGGTCGGTCGCGATCTGGCTCTGGACAGTGCTTCGGTGATCACAGCGGGTTATGAACTTGATGGCGAAGCGACAACCGCCGCTGGGATGGCCAATGCCGGTGAGGCCGACGTTTTGGTGACTGTGGCAGGTCAGCTCAGCCATGCGGGTTTGATCCGAGCCGGGGGGCTGGTGGATATGCGCGCCGGGCAATCAGTGGCGGCCCATGGCCAAATGCTGGCCGTCGGCAACATCGCGTTGGCGGCGGGGCAGACCACTGCTGGCACCGGCACCACGGGTATGGGTGGGCTGAGCGGTCAACTGACGACACGCTTGGTCAGCACAGCAGGCAGCATCAGCCTCATTGCTGGCGATGTTCAGGGTGATGTGGTGCTGTCGCAAAGCCTGATTGAGGCCACTTCCAGCGACGAAGATGCTGGCGTTATCACGCTTACCGCAGCTGGGGGCAGCCTCTACAACGCGCAGGCCACGGTCGCGCCTGGGGAGGTGTTTGAAGATGCACAACGCGGCGCACCCATTGTGGCGCGGCATTTGGTGCTCAATGCCCGCCACCATGTCAGTGGCGATGCCGCCTTTACAGGGGCCTTCTTGGCGCAGGCTCAAACGCTGACCGCCCACAGTAGTCTGGCGGGCCAGATCGACCTGCTGACCTATGGTGATACGGTCGTCAATCAGGTGAGCACAGCCAGTGGTCCGATCCGCATCACTGGCACTGGGCATCTGACAGTTCTGGACGCGGTGGCCGGTCCACAACAGGCGCGCCATCTGATCAGCTTGGCGACCAACGAAAGTCATGCGGTCAAGCTGGGTATGCTCACAGGGGGTGAGATCGTGGTGGCCGCAGGCGCGGTGCGGCAGGAGCCCGACTTGGTGGCCGACCGTCAGACCATCACCGCCGACCGATTGACCTTCACCAGCAGTACCGGTGTGGATCTGGTTGAGCTCAATGTGGCAGCTGTCGATGGCCGGGTGACAGCCGGGCGGCTGGGCGATACACAGGATACAGGTGATATCCAATTGGATTTCACGCGCACGGGCGATGTGATCCTAGAGCGTCTCACCACCCATGATGGAGCCATCGTGGTGCATGCCGCAGGCAACCTGTCGTTGGGGAAGGTTGAGGCGGGGCGCAGCGATTTGCGCGGCATCAGCCCCACCAGTGCGCAGCAAGATTTGGTGGCGGCCTTGCCCCTTGACATCGACGTGCAAACCAGTGCTGGGCGCATCAGTGGTCTAGGCAGCGGCGTGAACCTGGCTGTGGTAGGTCGAGGAGATGTGTCGTTGGTGGGCGGATCGGCCCGTTTGCAGGCGACCGCAGGCATCACCTCACTCAACACCAACCTGGCTGAACTGCGCCATGTGACGACCAGTAGCGGCGATATCCAGATTGCAGACAGCAACTTGCCTGGGCGCACGCAGCTGCGATTGACCGATGTGGTGGCCACTGCGGGTTCAATTGATATTCGCTCCACCGCTGCGTTGGATGTGCGCAAAGTTCACGCGCAGACTGTGGGTGCCAGCATCGTGCTGCAGTCCACACAGGGTGACTTGACGGTTCAGCCAGGTCAGGTCGACGGTCAAAACCGCATCATCAGCGGTGGCTCGCTCACGCTGGATGCGGGTCAGACCTTGTCCTTGTCAACCGCTTCGGGCGACTGGACAGATGCGCCGATGGCACTCAATTTGTTGGCTGGTAAGAACCTCAGTTTGCCCACCCAGCAGGCCTATCAGGCCCGAATGCTCAAGGTGGTTTCGGGCGAGTCGATCGAGGTGTCGCGGGAGCTGCGCATTGCTCAAGGAGCGACCGATGCCATCACTACCCTTTCAGGCAGACCCGTCCTTGCGGGCACCCGGGTCGAGCTGGTCTCTGGCCGCGATATCACGATCAATGCGCCCATCAGCACAGCTTTGCTTGTGGACGGCAATGTGGTTGCCGTTGAAAACATCGTGCTGTCGGCCGATAGCAGCTCGCCACGCCAAATTCAGGTGCGCGATACGCTCTCTGGTTTGCGGGTGGTGGAGACGGCTCAAGGGGTGCGATATCTTGAAGGCCAGGCGCCTGCCGAACAGAACGGCGCGGCCTATGACCCTGAAGGCAGCTATTGGGTGGATCACCGCAAGATCGGTAATGAGACTTGGTACGTCTTTGATGCACTGGATTTCCGGACGAATCCAGCGGGCACAGCGCTCAAGGTGCTGGCCAATAATGTCAGTGGCACCGGAACGCTGCGGCTGGACGATGCCAGCGGCACTGTGATCCCGACGCCCTCAAGTGCCAATGTGAGCGCGGGCAAGGTGGTCCAGGTCATGGACCGGGGTTTGACCCAAGTGGCCTCAGGCACCATTGCCGCTTTGCGCGCAGAGCTGGTGTTGTCTGCGCTGTCGCAGTCTGGCATCGTCACTCTCAAGCTGGGCGCGCCCGATGCGTCTGACGCGCTCGCGCCCACGGTATCGGCCGAGATCGCTGATCCTGATGACCTCACGGCTTTGGTCGCCGCCATAAACGAAAAGACGAGTACCACAGGCATTACGGCATCATTGGGCGATCCGGCCGGCACTCTCACTCTGACCCGCGGTGACAACCGCAGCGTCGTGGTTTCAGGCTTCACCCACAGTGCCAGCGGCACGCTGCAGGTCGCTGGCAGCCTGGGCGAGATGTTCACCTTGTCCACCGTAACCAACGCGGCCGATAGCCAGGCGGTACATGCTTATGCGCTGCGCCCAGTCAGCGAGGAGCAGTTCAGCGGCACCATCACGCTCAACCAGGGCACAGTGACTTACAACCAGGTGGCCATTCGTGCACAAAGCCCTGTCGGCACCACCAACGGCCATGTATCGGTCAGCGCCGGTCAAACCCTTGACCTGGACCGCATGACCATCGAGGCCACCGGCCGCGTTGAACTCACCACCCGCGGCGGTGCCGAAGCCGGTCAGCTCATGACGCTGGAAGATGCCAATGGGCGGGTGTTCGCGTGGAAAGTCTTGGCCGATGGCACCGATTTGAGTACTGGACCGTCGTGGAACCTGAACGAGATTCCCTCAGGGACCTGGACACTGCAATCGGTGTTGCGTGATGAGGCCGGCAACGTCTCGTATTCCAGCAGCTTCAGCAGCATCACGGGTACGGGCACTGCGCAAACACCGGGCTGGAGCGCGGTGAGCATCACAAGCAGTGGTACCTTCAACAGTGCTCAGCCCCAAATCCAAGGTCAAGTCACCGGCACGCCCTTTGCCCGCGTGGCCCTGTTTGTTGGCAGCACTCAGCTGGCGGAAGTGCGCTCTGACCAGAACGGCGACTGGAATGCCACCCTGCCCACCATGGCCGAGGGCACCCACACCTTGGTGGCCAAGGTGCTCAACGAAAACAGCACAGTGGCCCAAACATCGGCCGACGCGACGATCGTGGTGGCGACCGCTGTGCCCGATGCACCAGCCATTGCGAACTATTCTGGTGACACTGCCACGGGTGGAAATCTCTCGGGCACCGGCCCTGCCTATGCCAGCATCCGTATCTATTTGGATGGCGCGACCACGGAGTTGGCCACGGTCACCGCCGATGAAAGCGGCCAATGGACAACCTCAAGCCTGACGCTGGCCGACGGTTTGTGGCAGTTGCGTGCCACCGCCACGGTCGACGGGGTGGAAAGCGGTTTGTCTGGTGCCTACCAGCTCTCCATCGGCACCCAGCCTGATTTGCCGTCCAGCGCCATCACCCTCAGCGGGCATGCAACCGCGATCGTCATCAACCAGCGCAGCAGTTTTGAAGGCCTGGTGCTCAGCGGCACGGTGCAGCCCGGCGCTTCGGTCAGCCTGAACCTGACCCCAGGCTCGACCGCTAACCTCCGCGAGGCCTGGGTAGAGGGCGGCAACTGGTATTACCGGCTTACCGCTGCCGATATGGCGCTCCTTGGCGCCACACTAGACATCACGGTGAAAGATGCACGCGGTAGCGCCTACACCCTCACCAAGACGGTGTCCAAGGACATCGTGGCGCCGACGCTAACGGCCGGCATCGCGATAGGTTCTGGCACGGCCAGCGATACGGACATCACCCTCACTGTGGCCGATCGTAGCAGCGGGGTTACGGTGCAGGGCACTTCCGACGAAAGCGAGGTCTTCCTCAAACTCGGTGGTGCTGATGAGCAAGAGGTTGCCGTCACCGCAGGCGTTTGGAGCTATGCGCTGACCGATGCCGACTACGCCCTGCTGGGCAACGGGGCCACCACCTTCCGCGTGCGGGCGGTGGATGCTGCGGGCAATGAAATCACGCGCGTCCTGGGGGTCAACATCCAGGCCGTGGCGCCCAACCAACCCGTGATCGGCAGTATGCTGGGCGATAGCGGTCAGGCCGACTTCATTACCAAAAACCGATCAAGCCTCGTGGTGACCGGCAGCGTGGCCGTGGGCACCAGCTTGGACGTCACCGCCACGTGGGTGGCGGCGGCCGTTCCTGGCACCACCACTGCGCTGACGATCGCATCCAGCGCGATCACACTCGATCCGTTGACGGGCCTGTGGACAGTGCAGCTGCCGGATCAAACCGAAGATGGCACATTGACCCTGGAGGTCACGGCGACCAATTTGGCGGGTGTGGTGTCTGCCACCACCACCCAAGCCATCGTGCTCGATGCCACGGCGCCGGCGGCGCCTGAAGTGCTTGACATCACAGGCGCCAATGGGCGTCCCACGGTTTCAGGCACCGCTGAAGCGGGCAGCCTGGTCTCGGTCTTTGCAGATGCTGGTCTGCTAGGCCGGGCGCAGGCCGATGAAGACGGGGACTGGTCCTTCACGCCCGACTTTGCGCTGGCAGCGGGCGACTACGCCATCACCGCCAAGGCCACCGATGTGGCAGGCAACACCGGGGTAGCCTCGGCTGTAGTCAACCACACCGTGACTGGCGAGGGTCTGAGTTTTGTGCCCGTGACGGGCGATGATGTGGTCGATGCACTGGAGCGTGCTGGCACCATCACCCTCAAGGGCACGACCACCGGCAGCGAGGTTTGGGTGTCGGTCAACGGCGGTCACGCCGAGAGCGCGCCAGTCGAGCGCGTAGTACAGTCCATCACCTTTGCCAGCGATGGCGTGTACGCGGTTGCACCTGCCTTCACCCTGACTGATGGCACGAACACCCTGACTGGCATGGCGACGCTGAGCGATACGGGGATCCTGTCGATTCCATCGTCGTCCACCACTTTTAGCTCTACTCCGATTCTGACGATCACGCCCGAGCCGCTGCCCGACCTCGATGAGGTACCCGTGATCGCTGCCCCGCAGGAGCTGGGCAGCTTCACGCTGTCTGACAGTGAGAAGAAACTCGTGGTTACGCTGGCCGACGCGCAGGCTGCGGCCGTGGCTTCGCTCAATTTCACTGTGGGCGGGGTTGATGTCGATATGTCAGACGTCGATTTCAGTGAGGTCTCCACGCTGGCAGAACTTGCGACCGAGTTGGACAAGAGTCCGTCCATCGCGGTGACGGTGGAGAACGACCAGCTCGTAATCACGCCGGAAGATTCTGCCCAGACATTTGCTCTGCCAGTTGGTGCCACTGGGGCCTTCCTTGACGCCAGGGTTGCAGTAGCAAGCATCCATTTGCAGGCCAGTGATCTGTTGCCCTCCCAGACGGCTTTTGTTCTGGTGCCTCAGATCAGCCTCACCAATGGCTCGCTTGGCACAGCCACCGGCGCCACAGCCACCGCCACGCTCAACGAAGACAAGTCGATCCTCACCATAGAGGTCACGCTGCCGAACAACCACAGCTACACTGTGGGCGACACGCTCGATCTGGCCCTCAGTTCTGTAGTGACCGCCGCAGGCAATGCCACCGTCACGCTCAACAGCAGCGAGTCTTCTTGGTCTTATGAGCTGTCGGAAGCCCAGGAGGTTGAGCTGGACAGCCGGGTGGGCACCATCGGCAGCATCGACATCCGCAGCGGCGGAACGGGTTACCTTGGTGGGGGCAGCGGCACGCTGGGGCTTACGCTGTTGGCGCCCGCCAGCGGAACAACTGCCACTGCAGAAGCCACGGTTGCTGGAGGGGTGATCACGGCAGTCACGGTCTCGAATTCGGGTAGCGGTTATGACGCATTGCCCACAGTGACCATTCCCACGCCCGACGGTGGTACAGGGGCAGATTTGTCGGCGGTGTTTGCCACGGCCAGTATCACGGTCGACAGCGTTCAGACGCTCGACAGCGGTAACGCCATTACCCGCACGATTGACCTTCCCCTGCCGACCAGCGCTTTTGAGGGCACACCTGCTGCGCCCCAGATTGAGCTGATCAGCGGTGGCTCGGCGACCGAGGTGGCCCGCGTGGCGGGTCGTGCCGATGCCGGCGCTGAGGTGGATATCTACAAAACCAGCGTTCATCCAGACAACAAACTGTTGGGGGGCACGGTCAAAGCGGACGCTGACGGCCACTGGTCCTTTGATCTCACAGGTCAACCCGGTCTGACCACTGGCACGGTGTTGCTGGCCACGGCGCGTAGCACCACGCTCACCAGCGCGGCGTCCAATGCTGTGACCTTCACCAGCGGCGCGCCTGCAGTGCAGTTCGGCGTGGTGGCGGGCGATGATGTCATCACCCGTTCCGAGGCTGGTCAGGGTGTGGTGTTGCAAGGCACGGCCGGCCAGGATGTCAGCAGCGTGACCTTGTCAGTGGAGGGCAGTGCGACGCCTATAGAGGCCAGCCTCACCCCAAGCCTGACTGGCACCAACTGGTCGTTGACGCTGAGCCTGGCCGAATTGGAATCCTTGGGCGATGGTGCTCGCGACTTCGTCCTGAGCGCCACCAGTGACGCCGGTACCATGGAGCTGACGCGCACGGTCGAAGTGCGGGTGGCCCAGCCCACCACGGTGCCGACCATCAGCACTGCGGTCGTCAATGGCGAGACGGTGCAGGTCACGGGGACCGCGCCCGCCTTGACCGAGGTTCTGCTGTTTGCCCGCGACGAGGGCGCTGGCGGCGGCATTATTGGGGCTGTGGGGCAGGGCGTGGCCTTGCAAACCTATGCCATCGACCTTGCTGGTGCCACCAGCGGCACGTTCACGATTACCGTGACTAACGCGAACGACACCGAGCAGACGGAAGCACTAGCCTTCGACGCCACCCCCGAGGATGTGGTTGCAGCCCTCAACGCGGTGTCGTTGGTAGGCGCCGAGGGCGTGGTCTACCAAGATGGCCGTTATGTGCTCTCGCGCGCGCTGACGGCAGCCGGTGCCAGCCTGGAGATCACCGATCCGACCACTTTGACAGGCGGCACGGGCACTGCAACCTTGACACCGGACGTGCGCTGGCAGATCACGACCAGTCCCTTGCAGCCGGGCAGCTACCGTTTTGCCGCCGTCTCGGTGGACGCCTTCGGGAATTACAGCACCATCGGTGCAAACAGCGATGAGGTCGCCGTCACGCCAGCCGCAGGCAGCTTGCCCACAATTCTGGCGATCGATGTCGACAGCGGGCGTCCAGCCGACGGTCGCACCAACGACACCACACCCGCCTTCCTTGGCACAGCTGCGGCGGGCAGCACGGTGCGGGTGTCTGTCCGTACACTCACCGACCCCGCTAACAACACCTACAGCTACACTGATCTGGGCGATGCGGTAGCTAACGAATCAGGTTTCTGGACCGTGGAAACCAGTACGGCATTGGCCAACGACAACACGGTGCAAACCCTCACCCTGCCTGCAGGGCAGGACTTCCGCTTGGGGGTCAGCTTAGATGGCTCGGAGTTTGTGACCGCCAGCTTGCCCTCGGACATTACAGCAGATGCGCTGGCGCTGGCGATCGAAGATGCCCTCGGGGCCTACCCGGGTGTTGACCTACAGGTAACCCACACAAACGGGGCCTTCACCCTGACGTTTGCGGGAACACTACAGGGTCTTTCGATTGCGGCTGTGAACATTTATGAGGCGGCAGATGAATTGGCCCCGCTTGGCGGTGCTTCGAGTACGGTACTCACCGCAGGTGCCGGCCACTACACCATCGTGGCGCGCAATGTGGCGGGCGGTGTTGTCGGTGCCGATTCAGAGGTTTACCGGCTTGTGGTCGACACCTATGTGCAGCCACCCGTGATCACCACCCCATCGGGCACGGTTGGCAACAACCGGCCGGTGCTTTCGGGAACCTCGGATCCGGGCTCACGCGTGCTGGTCTATGCGGATGCGCAAGCGATCGGCGAGGCCCTAACGAATGCGGCCGGCGTGTGGCAATTCATCCCTGCGCTGGACCTGCCCGAAGGAGCGCACACGCTCACGGCCAAGACCCTGGACCTTGCAGGCAATCTGAGTGCGGCTTCTTCGCCAGTGACTTTGACGATCGCCACTGCCGCACCCGGTTTGAGTTGGGGTGCGGTGGCGGGCGACAACATCGTTTCGGCAACAGAGCGCGATGCTGGCGTGGTGCTGGCGGGTGGTGTCAATAGCGCCACACAGGTGATTGTGTCTTTTGCCGGAGTGTCTCGCCAGGCCAGCATCGACGATGGGCGATGGACCTACGCCCTCAGCGGTGACGACTATGCAGCCATCGGCTCCGGCCTTACCCCAGTCACCATCCGAGCGGTCAATAGCCTAGGTGTGGAGACTTCGCAAACCCGCTCGGTTGACTTTGACCTGGCTCGTCTGGCCATTCCGGGGGCACCAACACTCGCCGGTGGTAAGCTAACTGTGTCGCCAGGTCAGGTGGGGCATGTGACCAATACCACCCACAGGCTTACTGCCGACACCTTGGTGGTCAATTCGGCGGGCACCATTGGGCTGCTCACCGATGTGCGGCGTGCCGAACTCTCGACCCCTGCCACTGGCAACGAGCTCAACATCGCCATTCGCAACGCCAATGATCTGGAACTGCTGGCCAGTGCGGGGGGCGGGCGTTTGCTGGCCACCACGGGTGAGACGCTCACTTTGCGCGATGTCCGCTTTAGCGGCGCGGCCCTCAATACCAACCGCATGGATTTCCTAGCCGGCGCTGGTGGCGTGTTCATTGATTATGTGGATGCAGGGTACGCCGGGTCGGCTTTAAACAATAGTGGCACGGGTGGGGAGATTTATATCCGCACGTCTGGCACTGTGCGTGAAGACCCCAACAGCTCTGCGTTCGACCGATTTGAGGGTGTGGCTTGGGACAACTTCACCGCCGATCGGTCACGCAGTACCGATGTGGTGGCCAAAAAGTTCGAGACCATTTCCTACAACCAGGTGGCAGGCACCACAAATCTTTCCACCTACAACAACAGCATCCTCTCCGTGACTGGTCTTGAGCTCTCGGAGAACCTGCGTCGCACTGCAACCACCAGTGTCAAAGTGGGCTGGGACAGCACCCTCTCAAAGTCCGACTTGATCAACTCTACTGGACAGCAGTACGATCTGGCTGGCTACTACACCACCAATCTGGTGAGCTCTAGCCTCACAGGGGTCACATGGGATTCTGCGGATTTGGCTGTGGTGGGCGCTTACACCACAGGGCTGGTCAATCTGGAGGCCCGAGACTTGAGTGCCACGGGCACCGTCTCCAGCGGCAGCACCTTGCAGCTTGACGCCCATGACCAGCTTGTCTTGGCCCCCGAAACCTTGCTGGAATCACGCAACGACAGCGCCATCACTTTGCTCGCTGGTGCCGGTGGCATCAGCATGGCAAGCAATGCAGAAATCAGCTCCACCGGCGCCATCAACCTCACGACCAGCAGCGGCGGCGACATGGTGCTGGGCACGCTGAGCGGCGGCGCAGGCGGTGCCACTCTCAATGCGGCTGGCGACGTGCAACTGGGCAGCACCACACTCGCGGCCAGCGGAGCGCTGAGCATCACCGCTGCGGGCAGCGTCAGCGGCACGCAGGCGCTGAATGTGGGCGGTGTCACCACCATCAACAGCTCTGCCACCACCACTACCACCGCCATCACGGCCACGGTCAGCGGCGGTTCCCTCAGTGGGCTGACGCTCGCCGACAGCCTGCCGGACTGGCTGACGGCAGCCAATGCCGACCGGATCGCCGTCAACGTCTCAACGCCGAACAATGGTTACCGGGCGCAGGTGGTACTGGACTTTGTCGACGGACAGCCACAGGCTCGCATCGTCGACGCTGGCTCGGGCTACACCAGTGATCCGGTCATCACCATCACCTATGCCGGCGCGGTACAACTCACCGGCTCCAATGACTTTGGTGCCGCACTCACCATTGCCGATGCCAGCCACGTGACCGTCAACGACATCAATGCCCTGAGTCTGGGCACGCTCAGCGCCGCGGGCAACGTCGCATTGAGCGCAGGTGCAGGCGGCGCCATCAGCAGCTCGGGCGCCGTGCAGGTCGGTGGCGACATGACGCTGACGACCACCGGAGACACCGGACACATCACGCTGGATCATGCAGACAACAGCTTTGCGGGTGATCTCACCGTCGATGCGGGAGGCGACGTCCGTCTCAGCTCCATCGGCGGCCTGCACATGACTTCGGCCCGCATTGGCAACAACCTTCACATCCAGGCCTTTGCATCAGGGGACGAGAGCCAAGGCGTGCGCAACAGCGGCGGTTGGGAGGTACAAGGCACGACGCAGATTGAGGCGGCTGGCCAGGATGTGGTGCTCACCGCCGATCACCAGTTTGTGGGCGCGGTCAGCATCAATGCGCATAATTTGGTTATCAACGACATCGATGACATCATTCTGGGTGACCTCAACATCACCGGCACTTTGACGGTGTTGGCCGGTGGCAGCATCACCAGCACGGGCAGTATTGTGGTGGCGGGCCATAGCTTGTTGCAGGCGTCAACGGACATCACATTGGGTGGTAGCAATGACTTCAGCAGCCTGTCTGTTGCCAGTGCGCAGAATGTCACCGTCAACGACATCAACGGCATCGATCTGGCCGGCCTGAGCCTGAGCGGGAATCTCGATCTGAGCGCGGCCGGTGTCGTGACCGATAGTGGTGCCACCGTGGTCGGCGGTACCACCACGGTCAACGCGGGGGCGGGCGCCATCACCCTCGACGCTGGCTTGCGCTCCACGGGCGCCATCAGCCTGACCGGTGGCGACATCACTCTGGGTGAGACGGCGGCCACCAGCGATATGACGCTTGACGCCAGCGGGACGGTGGTGCTGGCCCACAACGCCAGTGACACCCTGGCGGTGGGCGGCAACCTCATCCTCAACGCAGGCGGTGCCGTGAGCGATGCCGGCGCGCTGCGCATTGGCGGGACCACCAGCATCTTGGCCACCGGCCAAAGCGTCACGTTGGATAGCATAGGTAACGACTTCGTGGGCACCGTGAGCCTGAACGTGGGCAGCGCCACGCTGAGCGACGCCAATGCCCTCACGCTTCTGACCTCTATAGTCAGCGGTGCCCTGGTGCTCAACACCGGCGCAGGACTCGATTTGGGCACCACCAGTGCCAGCACGCTGAGTATCAACGCGCAAGGCGCGCTCACCAACAGTGGTGCAATCAGCGTCATGGGCACGACCACGCTCAATTTGGGCGGCTCCGACGCCATACTCGACCATGCCAGCAATGACCTGGGCACGCTGGTCATCACCAGTGCGCGTAACGTCACCCTCAGCGACGCCAGCGGCCTGGTCCTGGGCAGTGCCAGCCTCAGCGGGCATCTTGACCTGGTCCTGGATGGCTCCCTCACGCAAATTGCCGACACCGGCCTGAGCGTCGCCGGCAGCACCACACTGGCAGTGGGCAGCGCCAACGACATAACGCTGACCAATATGAACGGAGCTGTCTCGCGCAACGACTTTGGTGGTGCGGTCACGATCACCAGTGGCAACCATGTGAGCTTGAGCGATCGCAACGCGCTCACGCTAGCGGCCTCGACTATCAGCGGTGACTTTACCGCGATCACCGGCGGCTTGTTGTCGGACAGCGGCAACCTCAGTATCGCCGGCAACCTGAGCCTGAACGCCGGCAACCACGACATTGCGCTCGATAACGCCAATACCCTAGGCGGCTCGGTTACCGTGCTCAGTGCGCGCAATCTCACGCTGCGCGACAGCGATGCGCTCGCCCTCGGCGACGTCATGCTCAGCGGCAACCTGAACCTGGAGGCCGGTGGCAGCATCACGCAGGCCAGCGCCACAGCCCGTGTGCAGGTGGACGGACGCAGCGAGATCACGGTGGCCGACGGCAGCGACGTGTTGCTGGGTAATTCCAGCACAGGTTCGGCAAACAACCGCTTTGGCGGCACGGTGTCGGTGGCCAGCGGAGCGCGTGACATCCAGCTGAGCAGCGATGTAGCACTCGACCTAGGCAACATCAGTGCCAGCCGCGATCTGACCTTGCTTGCCAATGCGGCCATCACCGACAGTGGCAGCCTTAATATTGGCCGTGATCTGTCTTTGACAGCGGCCAGTGCAGCCGCAACGCCCTTGGCCCAAAACATCACACTCGACGACAGCAACCACAGCGTGGGTGGTGCCATCAGTGCCAGCGGCGCGGCCATCACCCTGCGTGAAAATGCCGCCCTGCAGCTGGGTACGGTCAGCGCTGCTGGCGACCTAAGCCTGACCGCCGCTGGCGCCATAACCAGCACTGGCGCTGTTATGGCCAGTGGCGCCACCCGAATCGATGCAGCAGGTAACGATGTAACCCTGACGCACGCCGCCAACGACTTTACCGGCACTGTGACCGTCGTGAATGCTGCCAGCATCGACCTGCAAGATGCCAACGCGCTCAGCTTTGCTGGTGCTGCTGTAGGGGCCAGTGCCAGCCTCAGCCTTCAGGCAGGTGGCGCGCTCACCCTGGTGGGAGCGGTCAGCAGCGGCAGCGCCATGAACCTGAACGGGGTGGGCGTGCACATCGGCCAAACGGCGGCAGGTGGTGCGCTTACAGTGCAGGCTGGCAGCGACGCACTGACCCAGTCCAGCAACACGCAGCTGCGTGTGGCTGGTTCCAGCAGCTTGACCGCAGGTGCCCTCACGCTCGATCAGGCCAACAGCTTTGGCGGAGAGGTGGCGCTGAGCACCACAGGTGGCGCCTCGGGTCATGCCATGCTTCGCGCGACAGCGGCGCTGGCACTTGACGCTTCTTCGATTCAAGGCAACCTCACTATCACAGCAGCCGGCGCCCTGACGCAGGATGGCGCGCTGACGGTGACAGGTACTACTAGCCTGAATGTGGGCAGTGCCAACGACCTCACGCTCGACCATGCAGGCAATAACTTCACAGGGGCTGTGCGCGTGGTGTCGGCACACGACGCGACGCTTCGTGACCTCGACGCTTTGCACCTGAGCGCCAGTACCGCCCGTCACCTCAACGTGCAGGTTGGTGGTAGCTTGAATCTGGGTGCCAGCAGTGTTGGCGGTGGGCTGGTTGTGAAGGGTGCCTCGATTGCAACGACTGGTGTTCTGGAAATTGCGAATGACTCGCTGCTAGAGGCGGGCACAGGGGCAGTCACACTCGATTCTGACAATATTTTTGGTGGCAAAGTGGGCGTTGTTTCGGCGGGTGATCTGACGCTGACATCGGCAGGTGCGCTGATCCTTGACGATGTTACGGCAACCGGCAATGTGACGCTGATCACTACAGGGCGACTGAGCCAGTCTGATGCAACTGCGCTTCACTTTGGTGGCGATGTTGCGCTAGATGTCGGCGATGGCAATGACATTGTCCTGACGCAGGCCGCGAACGTATTTGACGGCACTGTAACCATCATGTCTGGCCGTGATGCCGCTATCAGCGCAACAGGAGCGCTGTCACTGGGTAAAACAAGCCTTGACGGCGATCTGACCGCGACTGCAACTGGGGCTGTTACGCTTGCCGCCAGCACTATTGGCGGGGCACTGGCCCTGTCCGCGGGTGGAAATATCAGTCAGACCGGAGCCCTTGATGTCGGGGCGGAAACGCATCTGACGGCAGGTGCCAACGATATTCTCCTGACGAGGGCTGACAACGTATTCACAGGCGAGGTCATCATCGTCAGTGCCACCGATGCAGCAATCAAAGCTGCGGGGGCGCTGCTGCTTACGGCGCAGACAGAGGGCGATCTGTCGCTGACTGCGACAGGCGCTGTCGCTTTGGGCGAAACTGCGGTTGGCGGTGATCTTGCGATCAATGCCGGAGGGGATATTACCCAATCCGCCCTTGGTCTGGCGCTGACCGTAGCCGGCACGACCACCCTTGATGCGGCTGGCTTTGATATCACGCTTGCCAATAACGGGACTGAGGCTGACTCAGTGCTGATCAATGACTTCAGCGGCGAAGTGACCGTGATTGCGGCGAAGAATGTCACCCTGCGCGACAAGAATGTACTGACCTTCCGCACAGGTGCAGACGGTGTGATCGACATTGCTGGCAATGCGGACATCTATGCAAAAACACAGCTTTATTTGGGGCATGTAACTGTCGGAGGGGTGCTGTCGGCGCGTGGGAACTTCACGATGACCGGAAATGTGACAGGGGAAACGATCTCACTTGTCTCTGACAGCTTCCTTGACATGGCGGGCTTTAGCGCAATCGCAACAGGGGCTGGAAAGGCCGGGTCGATTTCGGTTTCGGCGGTTGGCAACATAACGCTGGGTCGTCTGCGCACCGATGCAGGTGATGTGACAGTGACCAGCGCAACCGGTACCATAAGCGACGGGTTGGGCACACAAGAGCGGAACATTTCGACCAAAGGTCAAGCATCGCTTGTGGCGGCTTCTGGCTCGATCAACCTTATACTTTGGAACGATCTGGGTGCGGCAGGTTGGGGCGACGAAGACAACACGATCAACGTGGTTGCCAACAGCATCGGTGATGTGATTGCGCCTGATGGTGTCACGATCGGGCTGGGCGATGGTGCAAGCGCAGGCAATTTCGGCGGAATACTGGAAACGCAAGGGGCACTGTCGCTGAACTTCGGCACTTCGGACTTTGTTATGAAGGCCGGGTCTGCTTTGCGGTCCGCTACCTCGATCACCCTTGAATCCACAGGCGACATGGTCCTGTCCGAGGTGTCCGCAGGCAAAGGGCATATTGCGACAATTTCGACCACGGGCGCTGTGACTGGTCTGGTCAATGCGAACGGGGCTGCAAATGTGACGGGTGGCGTGATCAGCCTTAAGGCTGAAAGCATCGGCACTGGCACGCAGGCCCTGACGGTGAACGCATTGTCTGGGACGGTCAACGGAAAGATAAAAATTGATACGTCTGTCTTGAGTGGCGATGTGAACCTAGAAGTTGTCAATGCGCTGAATGCCAATGGCACGCCGCAGACGGTGGAATTGGGAACGAAAGAAAACGATTGGGACTTAAGCGGTTCGTTGCAGATCAGCGCCTCTCGCGCAAACCTGAAAATAGCGGGCGAGATCAAAGCGGCGACGATTGATATCGAAGCGCAGTCAGGTCGCCTTGATATGGCTGCTGGCGCAACTGTTGTCTCGGATGGTGATTTAAAGCTTGCGGGCGCTGCTGGCCTGTCGGTCAGCACGATCTCCGGCAGCAACCACAACAACGCGCAGGCCATCATTCTATCGGCTTCGGGTGGAAACATTACCGATGCAAATGCCGATGCAACGGTTAATGTCACGACGGTGGGCGCACTGACGCTTTCGGCGCAGGCCATCGGCAGTACGGGCCTAGGTGCGTTCGATGTCGTTACTGGCCAGATCGCTTCGGTCACCACGACTTCGGCCACTGCGGGGGCTGCGTTTATTCGTGCGCTCGATACTGAAACGACGGTTTTGCACAATGCGGCCGTGACAGGCTTGTTGAATATCACCACGCCGGGCAGTGATCTGTCGCTGACGGGTACGGTCAATGCCCGCACACTTGTTCTTGATGCACGGCCATCTGTGTCGGGCGAAGGCCAGAAGATCACGCAGGCTGCAACAGCGCGGCTGAGCGCAATCGAATCTGCAACTCTGCTTGCCTCGGGTGACGTGTCGATTGCGCGGCTGTCAGGCGGTAGTGGTGCGCTCTCCATTGTGACCGGGGGCGATATCCTCGCGGTGGCAAATGGTGGTGCCGGGCGTGCGGCGGCGAACCTGTCGCTTGGGACCGGGGCGCTAAGCCTCAATGCTAAGGCGATCGGGACTAAGAACGCGGCCTTGGTCATGGATGTGGCGAACATCGCCGAATTGCGGGCCGCCGAAATCAACATTACGTCGCTGCGGGCGGCGGAATTGCGGGCGTTGGAGACTGAAGGCAAGGCACGTTTTGCCCAGACGGGCGATCTGGTTCTGGCTGGCCGCATCAATGCAAATGCGCTGGATCTATCAGTATTCGAGGGCGACCTTACTCAGGTGGCGGCGGCGACACTGACTGTGACAGGAAATCTTGATCTGTGGGTTGCTGGTGACATTACACTTGTGTCGATGGTCAGCCTTACCGGGAACATCAATCTTGTCGCGGGCGGCACATTGATTGACGGCACCAGCAACAGCGAGCAAGCGCTGCTGCGCACTGCTGCGCTTGACGGCACGGTATCTTTGCATGCTGCGCGGATTGGCTCTGGCGGCGCTGGCGATATCGATATCGCATCGAACAGGCTGGTCAGCGCGGTTGCGACGCAGGGCAGCGTTGCGTTGTCTTTTGATCGCGTGGTCAGTGTGGGCAATATATCCGCCACCCATGATGTGGTCGTAACCAACAGCGTTGGTGCAATGTCGATAACGGGCGCTGTGACAGGCCGCGCGATCACCCTTACCTCCAGCGCCGGTGCGCTGGGTATCGACGCAGGCGCAACTGTCGCTGCCCAGACGTTGCTTGCGCTGACTGCGGGTCGTGGCGATCTGACACTGACGCAGGCAAGTGTCAGTTCTGTTGATGGGACTGCGCGACTGGCTGCCTCTGGCCGCATCCTGAATGGTCTTTCGGATGCAACGGTTTGGAACCTTGTGGCGCCGGGGCAGACGATCATCAATGCGGCGGGTATAGGCTCCGGCACTGACGGGCGCGTTGCGCTGCAAGTGGGGACGGTAAACACGCTGGCATCGACCGGGGCTGTCTGGCTTCGCCTTGATGAAACCGCGCATGAAACGGGCATTTTGCTGCGTGGCATCAATATGCAAGGCCAATCGCTGGATGCGACCATTGGGACGGGCGATCTGGTGATTGAGGGCACCAACACCGCGCAAAGCGCTCGTCTTGATGTTGCCGCGGGCACGATCATGATGCGGGACGGGTCAAGCCTGACCACTTTGGGCGATCTGACCTTGCGCGCAGATGGCGATATCGGGCTGTCGCGTTTGGTCACCTCGACGGGGACCGTCACACTGGATGCAGGCGAAAATGGCCGTATTCTGGACGTGACCGCAGCAGAGACGGCGAATATCTCCGACACAGGTGGGGCGGGCAAGGTTGTGCTGACAGCGAAGGCTGTCGGGACAAAAACACCTGCATCCGCCCAGCAACAGATCAACCTGACCAGCGTGACGGGCGGCACTTTCCGGTTGAACGTTATTGTGGATGCCCGTGTCTATACGACAGCAGGTATCGCTTGGGACGCTGATGATGCGACGATTGCTGCCGCACTTCTTGCAGCATCGCACTTCAATTCCCAAACCCGTCAGCAAGAGACACTTGCCGATTTCGGGGCGGCATTCGCGGTATCGGACAGGGCGGTGACTTTCGGCGGCAGTCTGGAAAATCGGGCGATGCCGGTCATGACGCTGGATCGCAGCGCGCTTGTGAATGGCACGAGTTCTGACATTTCCGAGATCATAGTGGGTTCGCCCAACGCAGGTGATATCAACCTGAATATCGGAACTGTATCGGGTATTTCGGGGGGCGTTGACGGAGTCTATCTGCGCTCGGAGCGCGCGCTTGGTATAGGCGCAATCAACATCACCGGCGAGTTGCAAGTCGATGTCGACGAGGGTGATCTGACACTCTTTGCTGACCAGTCTGCGGGCCGCGTGAGTCTGTCAGTGGCCCTTGGGAGGTTGACCCAGTCGGATGGCCGCACTCTCAATAGCCTAGCCGAAAGTGGCGACGTTTCGGAAATCACGGCGTTGCGCGATATCACCCTGTCGCGGGTAGATGTGAGGCGGGGCGATCTGTCGGTTGACAGCGCACTGGGCAGAATAGTTAACGGCCGCACGATGGATCCTGCCGCAGGTATCGACGGGCAAGAAAACATTTTGGTCCGTGATGGTCAGCTAATCACTCTGTCAGGTCAGACGATCGGAACGCGTTTCGAGGGCGGTGCAATTGGCGTTGCTGCGCAGAATGTCGGTGTGATTTCGGCACAGGCTGGCGGCGGTTTCGTCACTCTCACTGGTGTTGACGGGGCTGTGGCCTCGATTGACAGGCTCAGTGCGCCATCCGAAGGCGCAGACCTGCGCCTTGATGTGACCCGCGGCGGTGTCCGGCTGGGCGAGGTTCTTGCCGCTGGGAATGTTTCGGTAAGTGCTGCGGGCATAGATGAAGATACCGGGATTGAACTGGGGAATGTCACCGCTGAAAGCGCGCTCACGCTATTGGCGACAACGGGCGACATAACGCAGATTTCGGATAAAGGGATCACTGCAAACGGGGCCGGAGCGATAACCACTTTGTCTGCGGGCGGCGACATCGTTTTAACCAACGCGATGAATAATTTCGATACGCTGACTGTTCTGACAGCTGCAAATGCCGAGTTGTTCGACAAGGACGGCCTTGATCTTGCTGCCATTACCGTTGCAGGGGATGTAAGCCTTGTCATTTCCGGTGCAACGCAGGTGCTGGATGCACAGACTGTTTCCGCAGGAAACACTGTTGAAATCGAACTGTCGAGCGGGTCACTGACATTGTTGGCTGACAGCACAGTGCGTGCAATTTCGGGCGACCTACTCGTTAAGCTACGTGATGGTGGCGTTGCAGGGACTGCCAGCAGCACCTTGGAGGCAGGAAAAGATGTCGTGCTGACCTCTGAGGGCAGTGTCATCTTGGGTGGTACCACCGACATTCAGGCAGGACGCAATGTGCAGATCACGCTTTCAGGCGGGCTGACACTGACCGACACGACCAGCATCACGGCCGAGACCGGGAAAATCCTGGTCCATGCAACATCGAGTGGTGGTTTGTCAGCTTCCGGGGGCACCACCCTGTCAGGGAATGCGGGCATCGCAGTTGATCTGGCGCAGGGCGAAATGCGCGTTTCTGGCACTACAAGCCTGACATCGGAGACTGGCGACGTTTCGCTGCGCCTGCGCGATGGTGCATTGGCAATGTCAGGAACGACGACGATCGCAGCCGAGGGTATCGATATACTCCTCGAGACTGCCGCGCGGGCGTTCACCATGGCCGGTGCCACGACGATCACAGCGCGCAGTGGCGACATTGGCCTTGTGCAGGAAGGTGGCACATTTGCAGCGTCCGGCGTCAGTACATTGACAGCTGAAGGTGATCTGTCCCTTACACAAAACGATCTGGGCAATGTATCTCTTCAGGGCGTCAGCACATTCAGGTCACTGTCGGGCGATGTGGCCTTTGATATACAAGAAGGCAATGTCAGCGTAGCCGGCGCCACGACACTCAATGCCGGCGAAGATATAGCGCTGATGCTGGGCTCTGGCGATCTGACGTCGAGAGGGGCCACGCAATTCCAGACCGAGGGCGGCGATATCGTGATCCGCCTGCTGGATGGCACAGCCACCCTGAGCCAGCGTAGCATAATGAATGCGGCATCTGGGCTTCAGCTCGACGCATCGGGCGGTGTTGCGGCTTCTGGTGTGACCGATATACGCGCGGGCGCAAATGTGTCGCTGGCGGTCCACGATGGAGATATCCGTTTAACAAATACAAGCACGCTTGAAGCGCTCGAAGGGACGCTCTTGCTTGAGATTGTCACGGGTGACGTGGTGCTGGCGGGTGAGACGGCAGTGACGGCGGGGGCTGATCTGTCGATCACGCTGGGCACCGGGACCATGCGGTC
>NZ_JBHUDD010000155.1:0-67192 GCF_042677865.1 Lacimonas salitolerans
CTACCCCCCGGGTGGGTCATTTTTAAATGATCACGATGGGTCAGTTTTGAATGCAGATTGACAGATGGGGTCATTTTCCCGTTTGCCCTTCTGGCAGCGTACGCTCAGTCAACGTAGCTGCTGACGGCAGCAAGATCGATGGAGGACGTGCACGTTCTCCATTATCAAAGTGTAGCGGGAGAGGTAGCGGCCTCCAGGCCGTTCGAGTTGGGCTCACGAGCGTGCGATAGGCCCGCTGATCGGACCGAGCCCTTGCTGCCGGAAGTGACCCATGGTTTGATTTGGGTTCCTTCCTCGACGCGCGACCCTGAAATCGAAGTGTTCAGCCGCAGCCGCAAAAAATATCGCCATTCCCGATACTTAAAATCTATTCACCAAATCGGCACAGGCAACAGGTCCAGAGAATATCGGCCCTGAGAGACCGCTTCCGGGCCACCTGGCAGCAGGGGCAGTGTTCAGCCCCTCCCGCATAACCCTCTAAAACAACGGAAAAATCCGGCCGCAGCTGGGTCGGGAGAACCATTTCGTTAGGGCAAGTGGCGGAGCGAGAGGGATTCGAACCCTCGAGACGGTTCCCCGCCTACACACTTTCCAGGCGTGCGCCTTCGACCACTCGGCCACCGCTCCGTGGGCTGGGTTTTAGACGCAGGCCCCCCCGGAATACAAGAGCGTTCTTGCAAATGGCTTGCCATCGTTGCACCGCGTCCCACCATCGCCCATACTCATTGTGCAATCGCAGAAAGAGCGCACCGCAGATGAACCGTCCCACCGACCGCCTGACACAACCCGACGCCAAGTCCCCGTCGCGCCACGCAGACCCGTACCGGCTGCAAACCGCGGCCCTTGTGATCATTGCTTTCGCGGTCGTGCTGTTCTTGCTGGTGCAGGCGCGTTTCCTGCTGATCTCGCTGGCCACGGCGATCGTGCTGTTCGCGCTGACCTCGGATGCGATCAACTTCATCGCGCGACAGCGGGTGGGGCCGTTTCGCGTGCCCAACTGGCTGGCTTCGATCGTGGCTTTGGTGATGATCTCGACGGCGCTGCTGACGCTGACCTCGATCATTCTGACACAGGTCAACACGGTGCTGTCCACCACCCTCACCTATACCGACCGCGCCCCCGAGGCGCTGGCCGCGATGTTCGCCTGGATGGGCGAGGATGTGGAGCAGGCAGTGTTCAACTCTGTGCGCACGGTCGAGGTGTCGGGCTACCTGCGCTCGTTGGCCGGCCAGGCGGGCAACCTGATGCAGGCCACGGTCCTGGTGATCCTGTTCGTGGGGTTCCTGTTCGCCGAACGGATCTGGTTCACCACCAAGCTGACCAATTTCTTCGGCGACCCCGAACAGGCCGAGCGGGTCAGCCGCATCATGGGCTCGATCATCCACCGGGTGAACTATTACCTACTGGTCAAGTCGCTGGTCAGTGCGGTCACCGGTCTGATGGTCTGGGCGGTGGCCTATCTGTTCGGGCTGGATCTGGCGGTGGCGATGGGGATCATCACCTTCATCCTGAATTTCATTCCCAATGTCGGCTCCATCGTGGCGACGGTTCTGCTGGCGCTGGTGGCCTATGTGCAGTTCGCCGATCCGACCATGACGCTGGCGATCTTCCTGATCGCGGGAACCATCCAGTTCGTGAACGGCAATATCATCGACCCGATGCTGATGGGCCGGGCGCTGCGGCTGTCGTCCTTCGGGATCATCATAAGCCTGGCGTTCTGGGCGGCGGTCTGGGGCATCCCGGGAATGTTCCTGTCGGTGCCGATCATGGTGGGGCTGATGATCGTGTGCAGCCATGTCCCCGAGCTGCGGCCCATCGCGATCCTGCTGTCGCGCGAGGGGCTGCCCGAAGAGGATGACGACATCGGCCCGTCACAGGGGGCCGACAAAGCCGACCGGCCCCCGACCTCGGCCTTTGCGCCGGACCCTGACAGCAAGGCAGGCTGACAGACTGCCACCGTAGGGTGGGTGCCAACCCACCCCGCGCACGGGGGCACACGAGGTGGCGGTCACCCCGCTGCGTCAGTCGTCCAGATGGATCGCGACGCGGCGGTTCTGCCGGCCCTTCTTTTCGATCTTGCCCAGACGCAGCCGGCCGATCTCGCCGGTGCGTGCGACGTGCGTGCCGCCGCAGGGTTGCAGATCGACCTGCGCTTCGCCCTGGCCGATGCGGATCAGGCGCACCCGCCCCTGCCCCATGGGCGGCATCACCGACATGGTCTTCACCAGCCCCGGATTGGCGCGCAGCGCATCATCGGTGATCCAGTCCTCGGTAATGGGCAGATCGCGCGACACCAGGTCGTTCAACGCCGCCTCGACCGCGTCGCGATCCTCGGGGGCTTCGGGCATGTCGAAATCCAGCCGCCCCTTTTCGGCGGTGATCGCGCCGCCCGAGACCGGCATCGGGATCACCACGGACAGCAGGTGCAGGGCTGTGTGGATGCGCATGTGGCGGTAGCGCCGCTCCCAGTCCAGCGTCTGCATCACCCGCGTCCCCACCGGCGGCAGGGCCACGGGTTCGGCAGGCACAAGGGCGATCTGCGCCCCGTCCGCCTTGACCGCCGTGGCGATATCGACGCCGCCGCCTGTCCAGTCCAGCCGCCCGGCATCGCCCGGCTGCCCGCCGCCGGTGGCATAGAACACCGTGCGGTCCAGCACCACACCGCCCTCGGGCGTGTGGGCGGCCACCGTGGCATCGGCCTCGCGCAGGTAGGGGTCGGCAAGAAACATCGGCTCGGTCATCTTCCATCTCCATCGGGGGCATCCACGCCCATGTCACTTTCTTCCAGATGTGCGGCGGCGGCGGGGTCACGCTTCACGGGGGCGGGCGTGCCCTCGCTTGCCACGGGCGCAGCCGGGCTTGGGGCGCCACCGGTCAGCACCTCGGGATTGCGCAGCCAGATGTCGCGCTGCGCAAAGGGAATCTCGATCCCTTCCTCGGCGAACCGCCTTGCGATATCGTGATTCATCTCGGATTTCACGCTCAGCACCCAGTTCACATCGCGCAGGATCGCGCGGATCTCGAACTCGAGACTGTCGGCACCGAACCCCATGAACAGAACCCCGGGCGGGGGTTGCAGCAGCACCAGCGGATGCGCCTCGGCGACCTCGCGCAGGATCGCCTCGACCTTTCGGGTATCGGTGCCATAGGCCACGCCCACCGCCACGATGACCCGGCCCACGGTGTTGCCGCGGGTAAAGTTGGTGACCGTCCCGCTGACCAGATCGGCGTTGGGGATGATCACGTCGGTCCGGTCAAAGGTCTCGATCCGGGTCGAGCGCACCGAGATGTCGCGCACGAACCCCATCTGCCCGCCAACCTCGATCCAGTCGCCCTGGCTGATCGGACGCTCGATCAGCAGGATGATGCCCGAGACGAAATTCGACACGATCGTCTGCAGGCCAAAGCCGATGCCGACCGACAGCGCCCCGGCCACGATGGCCAGACCCGACAGGTCGATGCCCGCCGTGGTGATCGCGATCAGCCCCGCCAGAAACAACCCGACATAGCCAAGCCCCGACACCACCGCCGTCTGTCCGCCGGTGTCCAGCTTGGTCTTGGGCAGCACCGTTGTGCGCAACGCACCCTGCAACAGCCGGGTGGCGGTATAGCCCATCACGAACACCACCACGAAGGTCAGGAAATCGGTGGGCGATATCCGCGTGGCGCCCATCTGGAAGCCTTCACTGAACCGCGTGTAAAGCTCGCTCAGGTCGCTGACCCGCGCGCCCCAGATCAACGCCAGCAAAGGCATCGCCAGAAAACTGAGCGTGAAACCGATCAGCACCGGCACCAGCGCGTCCCGCGCCCCTTCTTCCGATCGGGTCAGCAGCGCGTAGACGTCGAACACCAGCGCCTGCAACAGCGTCAGCGTGCCCAGCAGCACCAGCGTCGCGGTGGTGGAATAGATCAGCAGTTCGAACGCGCGCGCAAACCCCAGGATACCAAGCAGCAGACCGCCGACCCCCACCACCCAAAGACCACGTCCCACCAGGGCGGCCAGGAAATAGCGATAGGGCCGCGTGGTGGTGTCGTCTTCCTCTTCAGGGGCCTCGTACTTGCGCAGGGTCTTGCCAAACCGCCACAACAGCACCGCCGCGATGGCGAGGATGGGAAACATCAGCACCCCGCGCGACACGTCGTTGACATCGGTGGTTGCCACCAGCAGCCTGATCATCACCCCGGCCGACAGCACCCATGCCAGCCAGACGAAAATCCGCCGGGCCTTGGCCGCCGTCCGTGGCTCCATGTCCAGCGGGTTGCCCCGGTTGCCCTCGCGCGGGGTGAACAGCATCGTCATCAGCCAGCGCGAGACGATGATGTAGACCGCGATGCTTGGCAGACCCTCGACGATGGAATCGCCGCGCGGCCCCAAAAGCCCAGTGGTCTGCAATGCCAGCGAGATCAGGTAGACGCCGCCCAGAGGCAGGATGATGTTGCCCAACGACAGCACGAACTCGACCACACCGCGCCCGCGCCGCGTGTTCGCGCCCACCCGTCGCACCAGCCAGTCCACCCAGAACCGGCCCCGCAGCGTCAGGATCACCCCCAGCACCCCAAGAAAGATGGACCCGGCAAGGCTGTCCCAGAACTGCTGACGGCGGATCGGGTTGTCCCACTGGCCGCGCACTTCGGTCCAGATCGCCCGGACACCCGCGCTCATCCCGTCATAGGCGGCCATCCAGCCACCGGGGTTCAGCGGCGAGGTCACCCGTGCCGTTACTTCCTCGACCGAGCGTTGCCGCACCAGCGCATCCACCTCGGCGATCAGGCGATCGGCCTGGGCGTGGGCCTCGGCGGCCAGTTGCACAGGCACGCGCAGATCCGCAAGGCGATCGTTCAGGCGCTGACGTTCGGCCGCGATACGCTCGGGTTCGCTGGCACCCTCCTCGGGTGCAGTTCCAAGCGCGCTGATCTGGCTTTGCAGGGTACGGATACGCCCCGCGTTGACCGATTGCATTTCAAGAAACTGCGCCCGCCACCGCACCAGATCCTCGCGCATGATGGACAGCGCAAAGTTCGATGCCCGCCTGGCCTGCAACGCATTCTCGGCGCGCGTTGCCAAGCCTTCCCACTGCGGATCGTCATAGGCCGGCACCGCCCCAGACACTGTCGTTTCCGTAGTGGCCGGGGGGGCAATGGGCGACAGGCTGGGCGCGTCGGGATCGGTCTGCGCACCGGCAAGACCCGCCCACAAGAACAGGCATAGCGAAAGACAGGCGACAGATAACCGCCCGATGTCAGGCATCTTCGAAAACCCCGGGCACCGACCGGCCCGGGCCTGTCATCCATTCCGGGACCGGCAGGCCCTTTTCGGTCAGGAACGCAGGGTTGAACAGCTTGGACTGATAGCGCGTGCCGTAATCGCACAGGATCGTCACGATGGTATGGCCCGGCCCCATGTCGCGCGCCATGCGGATCGCGCCCGCCACGTTCACGCCCGACGACCCACCAAGACACAGCCCCTCGTCCGACAACAGGTCGAACACCACCGGCAGCGCCTCGGCGTCGGGGATGCGATAGCTGAAATCGGGGGTGAACCCTTCAAGGTTGGCGGTGATGCGGCCCTGCCCGATCCCTTCGGTGATCGAGTTGCCGGGGTTCTCCTGCCCGGTATACAGCTTGAACAGGCCAGCGCCCTCGGGATCGGCCAACCCGACCTTGACGCCCCTGGGCTGCAAGGCCATGCCCACGCCTGCCAGGGTGCCGCCCGAACCCACCGCGCAGATGAAGCCGTCGACCTTGCCGTCGGTCTGCTCCCACACTTCCGGTCCCGTGCCTTCGACATGGGCCTGACGGTTGGCGACGTTGTCGAACTGGTTGGCCCAGATCGCGCCCTTTTCCTCAGATTGCGCCAGCCGCTCGGCCAGCCGCCCGGAATAGCGCAC
Organism: Lacimonas salitolerans; assembly: GCF_042677865.1. NCBI lineage: Bacteria > Pseudomonadati > Pseudomonadota > Alphaproteobacteria > Rhodobacterales > Paracoccaceae > Lacimonas > Lacimonas salitolerans. Next base: position 5,889 of record NZ_JBHUDD010000155.1, read on the forward strand.
ATAGTTGTTGGGGTTCGAATAGGGCACCGCGGGCACCTCGACCAGCTCGGCCCCGGCCAGCCGCAGCATGTCCTTTTTCTCCTGGCTCTGCGTCTCGGGGATCACGATGACGGTGCGAAACCCCATCGACGCGCCCACCAGCGCCAGCCCGATGCCGGTATTGCCCGCGGTGCCTTCGACGATCGTGCCGCCGGGCAGCAACAGCCCCTTTTCCACCGCGTCGCGGATGATGAACAGCGCCGCGCGGTCCTTGACCGACTGGCCGGGGTTCATGAACTCGGCCTTGCCGTAAATCTCGCAGCCGGTGATCTCGCTGGCGCGGCGCAACCTCAGTAGCGGCGTGTTACCGATGGCCCGGGCCAGATCCTGTGCAATGCGCATGTCGCGTCCCCCTGTCTGTTGCCCACAGGTTTATGGGGGCAGACACGGGAACTCAAGCGGATGCGCGCAGGTGCTCACGATGTCGTGCCAGCCACAGCAGCATCGCCACCAGCGGCATGGCGTTGATCTCGCCGCTGTCGATCAGCGCCATGGCACGGTCAAAGCTGATGATATGACTTCGGATATCCTCGTTCTCGTCGGCCAAACCATCGTTATCCTGACGCCGCGCGGTCAGATCGCAGACCCCCAGAAAACAATGAAAATGCTCCGAGGAATAGCCCGGCGACGGATAGGCCGCCATCATGCGTTTCAGATCGCCCAGTTCCAGCCCGGCCTCTTCCACCGCCTCGCGGCGGGCGGTATCCGCCGGGGCCTCGCCCGCATCCACCAGCCCGGCGATCGGTTCCAGCGTCCAGGGCACAGGATCGCCGCGCCAGATCGGGCCAAAGCGCAACTGCTCGATCAGCAACACCTGATCGGTCGCCGGATCATAGGGCAGCACCAGCGCCGCATCGAAGGCCACGAAGGTCTCGCGCTGAAACCAGTCGCTGAACCCGCCGTCAAAGCGGCGGTGGCGCAGGTCGAAATGCTTGATGCGAAAGAACCCGTCAAACCCGGTGGGCCGCGCCACGACCTCCAGGTCACCGGGCTGCACATCGCGGCGCAGGGCGGTAGGGGCAGGCTGTTCGCCCATCATCCGCGCCCAGGCCCGCGCCCGGATGAACGGATAAATCCGCGCGATCTGCTCGGGCGGGGTGGTGCCCATCCGCTCCATCACCTCCTGCGCGGCCCGCAGGCTCAGCGCGGCATCCCGCGCCACCCAATCGTCCAGCGACCAGCGGCCGCCCGCCTGCCACTGCCCTGGATCGGGGAAATAGATCTCCGCCACCACCGGGCCATCTGCGGTTTCCACCGTCGCTTCGCGCAGCGTGTAGCCAAACCCGCCTTCGTAGAAGTCCAGCCGCGCCAGATCATCAGCCGACAGGTTCTCCAGCAGCAAGCCATCGGCCTGCGCCCCCGCCTCGGGCAGGATCATCGGAAACCCCTGCCCCGCCACCGTGCATACCGCATGTCCGGGCAGGCTGGCCGGGCGCAGCGCCTCGGGCGCGCGCCCCAGCACCACGCGCAAAAGCGGCAGATGCCGCAGGCTGCCATACAGAAACACCGCCATGGATCACCGCCAGACGCGCGAGGCGCGTTCCGCCAGAACCGCGCTGACGATTCCACCGACCAGCAGCGTACCGATCACCGCGGGCGTGGCCATGACTGCCAGATACTCGACCCCGATCTCGAAAACACCGACCATCGCCTCGATCGGCCCGTCATAGCGCCGCTTGTTGGCCAGCGCGAACATCTCGCGCGAGGATTGCAAAAGCAGCCCCCAGAACACCAGCACCACCGCCGAGGTCACGCCCACCCCGATGGCATTGGTCATGCCGCGCCCGGTGCGGCTGCCGATCACGATCCAGCCGACCACCGCGCCGATCGCCGCATTCAAATACTCGAAGATGCCAAAGACCGTCGCCTCGGGCATCAGCGGCATGATCAGTTGCGAGGCCAGCCAGCCCGTGATCGCAAGGAGTATCGCGGCCACAAGGCGCGCGGCGGTAAAGGTCATGCGGGTTTCGTCACCGTGATCTGAGTCACGTCGCAATTTCCGCTATGAAAGGTCGCCGCGCAAGAGGTCAGGTAAAAATTCCACATCCGGCGGAACCTGTCGTCAAAGCCAAGGCTGGCCACCTGATCCCATTTGTCGTTGAACGTGTCGTGCCAGCGGCGCAGCGTCTGGCTGTAGCTTTCGCCGAATTCGATGTGGCGCGCCACCTTCAACCCGGCCTTTTCCACCTCGGCCTTCAACACCGAAGGCGCGGGCAGCATTCCGCCGGGAAAGATGTATTTCTGGATGAAATCCACGCCCCGCTTGTAGACCTGCCAGCGGCGATCCTGCACGGTGATGATCTGAAGCGTGGCATTCTTGCCGGGCTTCAGCCGCTCGCGCAGCGTGTCGAAATAGACCGGCCAGTAGCGCTCGCCGACAGCCTCGAACATCTCGATGCTGGCAATGCCGTCATAGCTGCCACGCTCGTCGCGGTAATCCTGCAACTTGAAGGTCACCAGATCGGAAAGCCCCGCCTGTTCAATACGTTGCTGGGCATACTTGAACTGTTCTTCGCTGATGGTCAGCCCGGTCACGCGCAGCCCGCGCTCCTTGGCGGCATATTCGGCGAACCCGCCCCAGCCACAGCCGATTTCCAGAATGTGATCGCCCGGCTGCGCGCCCATCTGATCGACCATGCTGGCATACTTGGCGATCTGTGCCTGCTCCAGACTGTTCTGACCCGGTTCGAACAGGGCGCTGGAATAGGTCATCGTGTCGTCCAGCCACAGGCCATAGAATTCGTTGCCCAGATCATAGTGATAGCTGATGTTCCTGCGCGCCTGCCGCTTGGAGTTCGATTGCAGCCAGAATCGCGCCCGCTCGTAGGCGCGCACCAGCCCCATGCCGGGAAACCCGTCGTACATCTCGTCGTTCTCGTCATGGACCAGATCCATGAAGGCCTGCAGGTCCGGCGTGCTCCACCAGCCATCCAGATAGGCATCGCAGAACCCCAGATCGCCGTCGCGGATCAGACGGGCAAAGATGTCGGGGTTGTGGATGTGCAGTTCGGCCACGAATCCGGGGGCCCGCCCGTCAGCCCGAAAGTGCCGCCCGTCCGGCATCACGAAATCCAGCCGTCCGCGCTCCATACGCTGCGCCATCTCGAAGACACGGGTGAAATACCGTGGCAAATCCTTTTGATTTTCTGTTGTTGTCAGGATCATCCGCTTTTCCCCCTGCGGTTTCTTTGGCGTGTTTTTGGCCAAGGCTGGCGACAGTTAGCCCACCGGGCAAGAATTTCATCCATTTTTATGCGGCTTATCCGTCAGAACGTGCGGTTTTCATAGGCCTCCAGCGCCCTTTTTCGCCCAACATCCAGCGCCACCACCGGCGCAGGGTATCCCATGTCGGGCGACAGGCCCCAGGTGCGCGGCACCGCGTGGAAGAAATCCAGCGCCGTTTGCGGCGGCTTGCCCTGCCCTTCGGCGATCCATCGGCGCACATAGCGTCGGTCGGGGTCAAACTTGTCGCGCTGGCCATCGGGGTTGAACACCCGGAAATAGGGTGTGGCATCGGGGCCAGAGCCCGCCGCCCATTGCCAGCCCATCGCGTTGCTGGCCGGGTCCCAGTCGATCAGGCAATGTTCGAACCACTTTTGCCCGATGCGCCAGTGGCTGAGCAGGTGCTTGGTCAGATAGCTGGCCACGATCATGCGGCCCCGGTTGTGCATCCGGCCCGTGACATAAAGCTCGCGCATCGCGGCATCGACCAGCTCGATCCCGGTGCGGCCCTGTTTCCAGCGCGTGACGGCCTCGGTGTCGTCCTCGTTCCACGGAAAGGCATCCCAGTCCTCACGCCAGTTGCCGGTCAGGATGCGCGGGGTGTGCCAGGCCAGATGATAGGCGAATTCGCGCCACACAAGTTCCTTCAGGAAGGTCTCGGCCCCCGGCTTGCCCTCGTGCCGCGCGCGCAGGCCCGCGTGCCAGCATTGATGCGCGCTGATTTCGCCCAGGGCCAGGTTTTCCGACAGGCCGGACGTGCCATCCTCGGCCAGCACATCGCGCATCTGCCCATAGTCGCTGATCTTGTGGGCGATGAACGCGCCCAGGCGCGCCTGCGCCGCCGCCTCGCCCAGCCGGACATGCGGGCGCACAATATCGCCCCCGCGATTCATCGCGGCCCCCATCCGCCAGTCGTCCAGATCGTCGCTGGCGGGCCATGTGTCGGGCGCAGGGATGCGCCCCGGCGCGGGCAAGGGCGGCTCGACCTCGCGCGTTTTCACCGCGTTCCAAAACGGGGTATAAACCTTGTAGAGTCCACCCTGCTTGGTCTCGACCGTCCAGGGCTCGAACATCAGGTGCCCGCCGAAACTGCGCGCGTCGATGCCATCTTCCTTCAGCGCGGCCTTGACCGCCTTGTCGCGCGCCACCGCGTCAGGGTCATAGGCGCGGGTCCAACAGACCGACCCCGCCCCGGTCTCGGCCACCAGTTCGCGCAGGGCGGTCAGCGCCTCGCCGCGCCGCAGGATCAACCGGCTGCCTGCATCCGCCAATGCCTGCGCGTGATGCGCCAGCCCAAGCCCCAGTCGCCACTTGGGCGCGGCGCCAAGGGCCTCGACCTGATCGTCATGGATGAACACCGGAATCACCGGGCCTCCGGCGGTGCAGGCGGCGCGCAACGCCGGGTGGTCGCCGAGCCGCAGATCGCGGCGCAGCCACAGGATTACAGGGGATGTATCGGCCAAAAGCTGCTCCATTTCTTGTCAAGGAATACGCAGCAACCCCGCAGCCAGATTAAAGAATCTCTTCCAGCGCCGCGATCAGGCGCTGCACCTCGTCCGCGCTGGTGTAATGCACGAAACTCAGACGCAGAACACCCTGATCGGCATCCACCCGCATGCCTTGCAGCGCGCGGACAGCATAGAAATCGCCACCCCCCGCCATGATGCCACGCTGCGCCAGTGCCGCCGCCAGCGGGGCGGCGGGCTGACGCGCATCCACCGCCACCGTGGGCGCGCGCGCCTCGGCCCGGTCCGGCCCCAGCAGGCGGACCGAGTTCTTGGCCTTGAGATAATCCAGCACGGGCTGCAACAGCTGCGTTTCATGCCCGCGCATCAGGTCATGCACCCCATCCGCCCGCGCCGCGGCATCGCCGGTGATCCCGTGATGCCCGGCCAGCGCGTCGAAATAGTCGGCCATGCCCGCGCAGGCCGCCACCTGTGCATGATCGGGCCCGGCAGGCGTGAACCGCTTGTACAGCGCCTTTTCGTTGAAGAAATGCGCCTGATTGGGCAGCTGCATCCCCAAGGCGCGGCGCATCACCATGATCCCCTGATGCGGGCCATAGGTCTTGTAGGCCGAAAACAGGTAGATATCCGGCCCCATCAGCCCCACGTTGGGCAGGCCGTGCGGCGCATAGCTGACGCCATCGACACAGACGAAGGCTCCCGCCGCATGGGCCATCGCGGTGATCTCGACCACCGGATTGACCTGCCCCACCACGTTGGAACAATGCGGAAAACACACCAGCCGCACGGTTTCATCCAGCAGGTCTGGCAGATCCTCGGGGTCCAGCATGCCGGTTTCGGGGTTGATCTTCCACTCGCGGATCTCGATCCCCTCCTGCGCCAGCCGCCGCCAGGGGCCGGAGTTGGCCTCGTGATCCTGATTGGTCACGACGATCGCCTCGCCGGGCTGCATCCATTGCCGGAAGGCTTGCGCCAGGACATAGGTGTTGGCCGTGGTCGACGGACCAAAGCTCAGCTCGTCGGTATCCACCCCCATCATCGCGGCCAGCCGGCTGTGCGCCTCGTCCATTTCCTCGCCGCCCAGACGGCTGGCGTCATAGGGGCCATAGGGCTGCACCTTGCGACTGTGATAGAACCGCGTCAGCCGGTCGATGACAGGCGCACAGGTGTACGACCCGCCCGCGTTCTCAAAGAACGCCTGCCCCTCCAGCGACGGCTCGGAAAACGCGGGAAACTGTGCCCGCACGAAATCGATATCCAGATCCATCTTGCATCCCCTGTCTGTGCCGGGCGCCACTCAAGGCGAAATGCCCCCGCAGCGCAAGACCCCGCACCGTATCCTTTGATTGGGTCCCGCGCGCGCACCTGACCCGCCGAGAACGAAAAAGGCCCCGCACGGGCGGGGCCTTTTGCCAGGATGGTCAAGCCACCTACATGATGCTGCGTTCGCTTTGCAGCCCCTTGACGATGGAAAAGCACATCACCAGCAGCACGACGGTAAAGAACAACCCGGTCGAGATCACCATCGCCTGAAGGCTGTCCAGCCCGGCAGTGCCCGCCGCGCCCAGCAGCAGAACGCCTGCAACAGCACCTTCGAAGATGCACCAGAAGATGCGCTGCGATACCGGCGCATCGACCTTGCCACCGGCCGTGATCGTGTCGATCACAAGGCTGCCGGAATCCGACGAGGTGACAAAGAAGATGACGATCAGCACCACTGCCAGCACCGAGGTGATCGAGGCCAGAGGCAGCTCGCCCAGCATCGCGAACAACGAGATTTCCGGCCGATAGGCGGCAATCACGTTCTGGAACACGCCGCTTTCACTGCCCCCTGCCACAAGCTGGGTGATGGCCGTGCCGCCGAACGTGGCCATCCAGAACACGCAGACCAGCGACGGGATCAGCAGCACGCAGATCACGAACTCGCGCACGGTGCGGCCCCGGCTGACGCGGGCGATGAACATGCCCACAAAGGGTGACCAGCTGATCCACCAGGCCCAGTAGAAGGTGGTCCAGCCATGCAGGAACCCGGTATCCTCGCGCCCGAACGGGTTGGACAGCGGCACGATCTGCTTGGCATAGGCCCCCAGACCGTTCACGAAATCCCCCAGCACCGACAGCGTCGGCCCGGCCAGGAACACAAAGGCCAGCAGAAGACCGGCAAGACCCATGTTGATCTCGGACAGGATCTTCACCCCGCCATCAAGGCCGCGCATCACCGACACCAGCGCGATCGCGGTGATGAAGGCGATGATCAGCACCAGCAGCGACGAGCTGTTCTCGACACCGGCGGCGTTCTCGCTCTCGTTGCCCCACAAAAAGCCCAGAAAGCTGCGCGTGCCTGCCTGCGCGTCGCCCGATCCGAACACCTCTGTCAGACCCGACGCCACCTGCGTGGCCCCCAGCCCCAGCGAGGTCGCCAGACCGAACAGGGTGGCAAAGGCGGCAATCGTGTCGATCACGTTGCCCCAGAAGCCCCAGACACGCTCGCCCAGCAGCGGGTAGAAGGCCGAGCGCAACGTCAGCGGCAGGCCCTTGTTATAGCTGAACAGCGCCAGCGCCAGCGCCACGATGGCATAGATCGCCCAAGGATGCAGACCCCAGTGATAGATCGTCGCCGCCATCGCCATCTGGCGCGCGGCCTCGACCGTGGCGGCATCCGCCACCGTGCCATCCACGATGCCAAGATCGCCACCCAAGGGCTGATCGCCCCATGGCGTGCCGAAGTAGTAGACCGGCTCGAGCACCCCAAAGAACATCAGGCCGATGCCCATGCCGGCGGCAAACAGCATCGCGAACCACGCCGGATAGCTGTAATCGGGCGTCGCATCCGTGCCGCCCAGCCGGACCGAGCCCCAGGGCGTCACGATCAGCACAAGCGCAAAGATCACGAACAGGTTGGCCGACAGCAGAAAGAACCAGTCGAACTGGGTCAGGACGAATGTGCGTATCGCCATGAACGTTTCGCGCGCGCCCTCGGGCCAGATCAGCGCGATGGCGACAAACAGGACCACCGCCACGCCGGTGATCATGAAGACGGGATTGTGAATATCCAGCCGGATCGGGCCAAGCTTGCCCTCGTAATTGTCCTGACCGATTTCGTAATCGGTCTCGATGATATCCGATGCGCCTTCCGGCTCCGGGATACCTTGGTCAGGAGTATCTGTCATGTTTCGCGTTCCCCTTGGTAGTCTGTTTCCTGCTCAGTCCCGCACGACCATCACGCTGACCTTGGCATGGCCCGCGATCTTGCCACCGTTGGATGGCCAGATGTAGTCGGCCAGACCAGGAATATGGCTGGCCATCACCACCAGATCCGCGCCTGTCGCCTCGACCGCGCGCAGCAGGCAGGCGTCCAGATCCGTGGTCGGATCATGGCTAATCTCGGTATGCGCATCCGTCGCGATACCGTGGCTTTCGGCCTCGGCCGCCGCAAAAGCGGCCAGCTTTTCGCGAAACTCGGTCGGGTTATGCGCCAGCTTACCCGGCGTTTCCGCCGTGACGCTAACATAGGCCACTGCCGCCGCGTAATGGGACGCCAGATCGCCCGCCACCCGCAGCGCATGCGCCTGGGTGTCCGGATGTGCCAGATCAACCGGCACCATGATGCGTTTGAACACGTGTTCCCCTCCTTCAACGCTGGTTTTCGGAAGGCGGCCGGATCGTCGGGCCGTGCCTCCCGCGCGCATTCGTTTTTCGTGTTGCCAAAGGCGTCCCGGGTTGTCCGGACCGCGCCTTGAGGCTTCACGCTAACGCGCATTGGGGTCCGAGTGCAAATCGACGCGGCATTTCCGTTACGGAAAGCGACATTTTCTGTCGCTTTTCCACTTTCGCTCAGGTCATTCCGGGGCCAGCCTGACCGCGTGCAGGATCGCGGCTCAGGATGTGCGCAGCCCCTGACGCCGCGCGGGGCGCCCTTCGGCCAGGGTCAGGACCGATGGCACCGACCGGCTGCCGTGCCGCCGCTCGAACGCGGCCATCAGAACAAACCCCACCTGCGGCTCGATCCGCATCAACTGCCCCACGCTGCGCGCCGACATGCGCCCCACGCCGGGCTTCGTGAACCGCTTCAGCCCGATCCGCGTCATGAAGGCCCGCACCCCGGTTTCGCACAGGGGCGAGGCATAGGCATCCTCGATCAGCACGGTCTGGCGGTACTTGCCCGCCCGCGCGGCCCGTGCCAGCGTCTCGACCTCGCCCCAGCGCTGCCGCACCCGCCGCCGCTCGGCCCAGGCATGGCGGGCCTGCGCGATGGCCTCGACCGGATCATCGGGCGTCGCGTGATAGCCATGGGCCTTGTCGCGGTGGCGCACCAGCCACAGCAACTGCCCCTCATGGGTGATGCCGCGATGGGCCGTCACCAGCCCGCACTCTCCGTGCACCACCTGCCCGGGGTCGATCCACATCCGCACCCAGTTCTCGCGGTTTTCCTCGAACTTCGTGGCCGCCACCGCGATCTGCCGCTCCACCAGCGAAACCATCTGGCGGTTGAGGCAAAGACTGTTCAAAAGCTCCGCGCGCCGCGCGGACGATACATACGTCAGCATGAAATGTTCCAATCAAATGATGCGCGTCTGACCCAGAAATCGCCAGACTCGAAAAACGTTCAATTCAATACGATCATGATTTTATGAAACTCGCGTGATTGCAACGAAAAAGAGCAGCCCGTTCCCCGGACTGCCCCCGTTTCACGCGCATGGGCGATGGATCAGGCGTTCACATCCACCACCATGCGGCCCTTGACCTGCCCTTTCAGGATGTCGGCCCCCAGCTTGGGCAGATCCGACAGGGTCGCGGGCTGGCTCATCGCCTCAAGCTTGTCCATCGGCAGATCGCGCGCGATCCGCTCCCAGGCGCGCAGGCGGTTGGCATAGGGCTGCATCACGCTGTCGATGCCCAACAGGTTCACGCCGCGCAGGATGAAGGGCGTGATGAGCGCGCCCTCGATCGCGGCGCCCCCGGCCAGACCCACGGCGGCCACCGAGGTGCCGTATTTCATCTGTTTCAGCACCCGGCCCAGCATCGGCCCGGCCACCGCGTCGATGCACCCGGCCCACAGCTCCTGCTCCAGCGGCTTGCGCGTCACCTCGGTCAGCTCGTCGCGCGCCACGATCTGGCTGGCCCCCAGATCGCGCAGGTATCCTTCCTGCTCGGGTCGGCCGGTCACCGCCGCCACCTCGTGCCCAAGGGCGGCCAGCAGCGCCACCGCGACCGAGCCGACACCGCCCGCCGCCCCCGTCACCAGCACCGGGCCGTGCCCCGGCTCCAGCCCGTGATCCTCCAGCGCCATCACCGACAGCATCGAGGTCAGACCGGCCGTGCCCACCGCCATCGCGGTGCGGGTGTCCAGCCCCTCGGGCAGCGGCACCAGCCAGTCGGCACGCACGCGGGCCTTTTGCGCATAGCCGCCCCAATGCGCCTCGCCCACGCGCCAGCCGGTCAGAACCACCTTGTCGCCGGGCTTGTAGCGGTCATCGTCAGAGGACTCGACCGTGCCGGCAAAATCGATGCCCGGCACATGCGGATAATTCCGCACCAGCCCGCCTCCCGGCCCGATGCACAGCCCATCCTTGTAATTCACCGTGGAATACTCGACCGCCACGGTCACCTCGGCCTGCGGCAGGTCGTCCAGCGTCAGGGTCTTCACCTGCGCTTGGGTCTTGCCGTCGTCGTCCTTGTCCACGACCAGTGCGTTGAACATCCCGTGTCTCCCTTTGCTTGCCGGGGCCTGCGCCCCTGCTTCCTCTCTCCAAAAATATCCCAGGGGGCCCGCGCCTTGCGCGGGCGGGGGCAGCGCCCCCTACCCGGTCTCGGGCATCGCGAACAGATCGCTCTGCGGGGCCTGCGCCCCGGCGGCGGTCAGCATCGCATGGATCTGGCCGCGATGGTGGGTCTGGTGGTTGAAGAAATGCACCACCAGCGCGCCCACCGGCCGCGACACCTCCTGCTCCATCGCGCCGGAATACCAGCGCATCCGCCCGGTCAGGTCGACCGCGCGCAGCTTTTCGGCCCACAGCGTTATGCGCCCGTCCATGCGGAACCGCTCGGCGCTCCATGTGGCATGGGTGGGGTGCATCCGGGGGCTGTCAGCCAGTTTCACGTCAGGGGCCGCGCCCACGCCGAACCGCGCCATCCAGATCTGATCGCCCCACAGAAGGTGATTGGCCGTGCCCAGGATCGACCCCCAGAAGGCCGCCCGGTCCGCCTCCAGCGCCTCAAGGCTCAGACCCGCCATGGCGCGGTCCATCTGCCGGTTCTGCCAGGCATTGTAGGCAGCCATGCGGCGCACATAGTCGGGTGTGATCATGGCCTGTCCCCTTTGCACTTGGTTTTCCCGCACCGAACCCCGCGCGTACTGTCAAAGCGATGCGCGCAAAGATCAATCCCCCCTTTTCAAACCGCCAAAGCCCTCCTATGTATGGGGTGTCCTTCGGGACTATGGACATAAACGCGCTCGTAATAAGCGGATCGGACCCGGGGGCGGTACCCGGCGACTCCACCAAACCTCCTTCATTTGAGGAGCATGGGGTCGAAACAGGATCGACGAACGTCTAAAGGGGTAGCTTTGTCCCGGTGAGGTACCACCGTTATCGGTCCGAAAAGTACAATTGCAAATGACAATCGTGCTCCGGTCGCCGTTGCTGCGTAAGCAGTAACAAGACCGAAACTTAAGCCCTTGCGCTTAGCAGCGTAAGGCGGGGTTCGCAGGCACCTGGCAACAGAAGCCTGCACTCTATTTTCCAGCCCTTAATAAGCTGATTTTCCGTCACTTTCTTTTTCCATTTTCCAGTGGTTTTACAATTTCGGATTGCCGTTTCTCGCGTTCCTCCTTCAAGACATGCTGGGCGCTGACCTTCTTGTCCTCGTGCCGGCAGTAGTGCTCCACGATCTCGAGCGACATGCCGACCATGTCGCCGATCTGCCCGTGTGAGTAACCAGCGCGCCGCAGGCGGATGGTCGCGTTCGCGCGGAGGCCGTGCATCACCGCCCCCTCGAGAATCGGGTGCTTGGCTCGCTCCCGGTCGAAAACCTTCCAGAGCTGGTTGGTGGTGAATGGCCGCCCAGCGCTCTTGCCCTCTTCCTGCAGCAGGAATGGTCCTGGGCGACGCTCCCATCTTGCCATCTCCGCCTGCAGCTCGGGGAAGATCGGACACCACGGCTGCGCGCCGCTCTTCTTCTGCGTCAGGTGGAAGCAGTCGTCCTCGATGTGGTTCGGGCTCAGCCGAACGATGTCCGAGACGCGCTGGCCGGTGTACCGCGCGAGGAAGAAGAACCGCCGCAGCGCTCCCGTGAAATTCTGCTCGGCGAATGCGAGCTGTTCGTCCGTCCAAGGCTCGTGCCCTTTGCCCTTGGCGAAGTGCCGCACGCCCTGCGTCGGATCGTGCGCAAGCAGATCGACCGGCCCGTTGGCCCACTTCACCATGGCGCGCAGCGCATCGAGGACGTTGTTCGCCGCGCCGGGCGTCTCAGCGCCGATCTTGCGGATCAGCGCATCGACATGCTTCGGCCGCAGGGACTGCGCGGGAAGCTGGCCCCATGCCTTGCGCGCAGGCTTCAGGTACCGGCGATACTGATCCTGCGTGCCCTTGCTCAGCTGCCTCTGCAGCGTCGGCCACGATTCCTCAAAGGCGTCGATCAGCGCGCCGATGGTGTCGACCGGAACTGGCCCGGTCACGCCCTGCGCTTGGCGCAGAGCCTGCCAGAATTCCGGTGAGCGTGGGTCCGAAGGTAGCTTTATGCTCTTCCCTTGGTGCGGCGTGTTTCGAAACGGGATGTAGTAGAAGTACTCGCGCCCGCCGGAGACGACCTTGTGGACATATTTCGGGAGATCGATGCTGGTCACGCGCCGCTTAGACATTGTCCACGCCGCGCATGAAGGGATCATCGCCCTGCTCGGCGCTGCCCGCCGCGAGAAGCGCTGCTTCGACATGCGGCCAGTACCAAAGCACCAAACCACCGACGCGCACCGGTTTCGGGAGAAGGCCGCGCTGGACGTAGGTGTCGATGGTCGATTCGCTCATGTCGAGCTCGGCCGCGAGCGTCGCCCGCTTCATGAACGACGAAGGGCGCGGCCCCAGAATAGCTACATGCCTGCCCATCGCGCCTCCCAACCGCAGAATCAATGTGAAAATTCCTCACTTGAGGAAGTGTTGCCCGCTCTGGCTCCCCAGGTCAAGGGCTTTACCTCACACGAGGTAATGGAGGGGGTGAAACCAGAGGCTTGGGAGTGCCGCGCTAGGCGCTCGGGCAGATCATCCCTGCGTCGAGGCCGAGCGCGGCTGGGGTGCGCCGTCACGCAACGGAGTCGTGCGCCGTCGCTGCGGGTGTTTTCCGACACCGCCCGCTGGTCGTTGCAGCCCGAGAGAACTGCGTGGTCACCGCGCGGGATGCCGTTCCGCGCGGTGATGCTCAGGATCAAGCGCCGGGGTTGCGGAACCAGCTTGCGGTTTCGATGAACCGGGCATCCACCGCCCACACGAGGCGGAACTGCAGCCCGAGGGTTTCCCAGGCAGGCCGGGACTCGACACGAGGCGCGTTCTGGCCGGTCAGGAAGGCATGGGCGAGGCCGTCGTGCAGCGCCGGGTTCCCGATCAGGAACCATGCGCCATCATCCGCGAGGCCGGGCTCGACGATGATCTCGAGCTTGCCCGAGAAGGGGTTCGCGTCCGAGAACTTCGTCGCCTGAATTTCGGCCACCACCTGCTGCGCCACCGTCTCGAGCTCTGCCGGGACCACCAGCGCCCAAGGCTCGATCGCGAGACTTTCACCCTGCAGCCCCTTGGCCTTGCGCAGCGCCACCCGCGCCTCGGAGAGGCTGGTCACGCTCAGCGCGGCCCCAGTGCTGGTGGTGTTGCCGTGCGAGGTGTGGAACATGGGCTGGCCGTCAGCCATCGTCTGCCCAGCGCCCGCGTTCGCCTCGAGGGGTTCCAGGAGCACCCGCCGCAGGCGCTCCACCGCGCCGCGCACCATCCGATCCGATGCTTGGGAGAGCAGCTCGACGCGATCATTCGCGATGGCCTTGTTGCTGAGATTGAAGCCCGCGCCGAAGTCACGCGGTGTCGGCAGCGCTTCGCCCTTTTCGTCCATGGTGACGAACTGGATTTCGCCGGCCTCTTCGATCTCCTGCGGCATGCCGGATGCCGAGAGGGTCAGCGCCTTTCCCTCGTGGTAGGTCTCGCGCGGGATTTCCCGCGAAGCGCGCGCCAGATCGGGAATGCGCTGGGCGAACTGCCGGGCAACCACGTTCGACATGGCGTCGGCGGTGATCATCGCGAAGTCGCTCGCGGTATGAGTGCCGCCCGTGACCATCTGGATCGCCTCGCGGCGACTGGAAACGCGCTCGCCCCGTCCTTCCGCGATGGCCATGCACAGATCGCCGAGCGAAGCCTGAGCGAACTCGCGGCCCATGCCGGGCTGGTGCGTCCGGTCAAGCCGGGCTTGGAGGCCATCGACCAGGCGGGCGCGAAGGCCGGGACCGCTGTTCCAGTCCGTACCCACGGTGCTGATTTCGCGCGTCGGCCCGTAGTCGCGAACACTGGCATCGGCCATCACGGCCAAGACCACGTTGCGTGCCGCCTGCTCGACCGTGCCGGTTTCGGGATCCTGCTTAGTCTCGATTTCCGTGAGATAGTCCTTCACGGCCTTGGCCAGATCATCCGCGGCGACCTTGTTCTTCTCGGTCAGGTCGCGGATCAGCTCGAGCCCCGGCGCCAGTGTCTCCATGCGCTTGATCGTCATCTGAGGCCGCGCTGCGAGGACGTCGGCCATGATCGCCGGAAGCTTCCGCTCCTGGGCGAAGAGGCGCGCTTGCGCCAAGAGCCGCGCAGGCGGCTGGATTTGGGTGGGTGCGTTCATTGCTCGCCTCCTTTGGGTTCGGACGGGACGGCCGCCCAGCCGTTTTCGCGCGCGAGGCGCTGCAAGGCCGACGGTGCGGCCGAGTGCTTCGTGTAGTCGTGTTCGGCTGGCGCTTCGGGCTTCGCGTCGCCATCGAGGCCGTCCGCAAAGCCCAGCGCGACCGCCTCTTCGGCGCTCAGCCATGTTTCCTCGGCGAGCCATGCCTGGACGCGCGCGACCGGCTGACCAGAGAAGCGGCTGTAGATTTCCGCGTCTGTCCGTCCGACCTTCTCGAGCAGCTCGGCTTCCTTGCGGTGCGCGTCTGCATCGCCAGCAATGATCGACCACGGGTGGTGCGCCATCCAGAAGGCCGCTGGGTGCATCAGCACAGAGGCACCGCCGCAGATCAGCAGCGAAGCCGAACTCGCGGCGACGCCGCGCACCCGGAACCGCACCCGGCCATGCGCCTCCGCCTCCGCAAGGATAGCCGCGCCCTCGAAAGCATCACCACCGGGACTGTTGACGATCACGTCGACGTCGCGGCTGGAATGCTCGGCGAGGAACTCAGCCAGCGCCAAGGCGGTGTTGCGCCCAGCGCCGATGTAGCCCGCGATCCGAAAAGTTGGGCGATCCATCAGGCTTGCTCCGTGCTGCAGTCCAGAACGCGAAGGTCGGGCTTCGGCGATGGAGGGGGTGGCGCGCACAGGACCGGGTAGAGAGCATTCGGCCAACGTGTCCAGACCGCACGCAGAAGGCGTTCCTGAAACACCTTCTCGGCCTTCGTCTTGGGGTCCAGCCCCATGGCCAGGTTCATGCACCGAGACGGCGCGGGCACCTTGCGCCCTGATTCTTCCTCTGCCTGACACAGGTCGGCGATCACCGGAGCGACCTTGACAAGGAAGTCCTGACGCTGGTCGAGGTTCGGACCCGTCATCGCTGCTCGTCCTCGCTGATCCCCATTTCGTTCGCCCGTGTCAGCACCTCGTATGCCGCTGTGGTCACGTTCAGCGCGGCGAAGACGCGCGACATGTGAGGAGCGCGAAGGGCATCGAGGCCGGGTTTGCTGGGATCGAGTTGCTCGGCGGCCCAGCGCGGAAGCTCGTCCAGCGCACCAGCGAACCAAGCTCGCCAGACCTCGGCGTCTCCTTCCTTCGTCTGCCCGGTGAACTCCGCTCCTGCGATCCAAACCGCAGTATCGGAGCCGACGAAGCTGCCGGGATGGTTCGAACCGTAGCGATCCGCGATCCAGCCCATCGCATTCACGACGAGGCTGCGCGCGTCAGCCGGGCTGATGCCGCCAAATCCATCGACAGAGGTGCTCATTGCGATCAGGCGCAAGGCAAGAGCCTCGGCCAAGGTGTAGTTGCCGCCGCCGCGCTTCGGAAACGGCAGATGGTCACGCTCCGCGAGCAGGTCGAACCGCTTCGGCGGAATGTCGGCGAGATAGGCGATCTGAGCGCGCTTCATAGGTGTCTCCCTCGTTTGAGGGATCATCGCACGCCGCGATATAGGCGGTCAATCCCTTTCCCTCACCAGAGGGATCAGGCTTCTACTTTTCTCGTCTCAGCTCGTTCCAGAGCGGCGAGAGCTTCTTCCTGATCACGCTATCGCTCGGGCATTCGGCACCGTTCGACTGGTCCAAGAACCAGCCCTCAAATGTTGCGACGAACTCCTTCAGCGTCGGTGGGACGCCATGCTCATGGACGTAGATCGCGACCGCTCGCCAAAACCCGTCCCAGTCAAATTTCGGCTCTGGTCCCTTCCCTGCATGCGCCCGGCGCATCAGCTCGTTTTCTTCCTCAAAGCGGCCCATCTCAGCGACGTCGATCAACAGGTCACCTGCCGCAACCACTACGCCATCGGCAGGATCGGACACCGTCCGCCACTCCCGGTCGCCGATCTTCCGCAGGCGTCGCAGGCGCATCGAGGTTGGCCCCGATCCGTCGCGCCGGAACATCGGCAGCAAGTCTGCCATGGCGACCACGACCAGCCCGGCCACCTCATCACCGCCTGCATGGACCGGCCCAACGCTGGTGATGACCTCGAGGCGCTCTTGGGCGGCCCATTGTGCGACTTGGTGCGGCGCGGCGATCCAGCGCGCGCTGACCTCATCAATCGAGAATAGGGACTGTCCAGGTAGCGGCATCGACTTCTTTCCTTGTTCTGATTTCATGACACGGTTACGAATGGGCATGGGCGCGCAAGGCGTCAAGCATTTCAGAACAGGATTCCGAATGAACGCGGTGCAATGTCGAATGGCTCGGGCAGCAACAGGCCTCGGTGTCCGGGAGCTCGCCCAGCGCGCGGGCGTCGCCATCGATACCGTCGCACGGCTCGAGCGCGGCGACACGCTGCGGCCAAGGACAATCGAGGCGATCTGCGCGGCGCTGGAAGAAACCGGGGTGATTTTCCTCGAAGCCACCGATGCCGCGGGCGTCGGCGTCCGGCTGAAAGGAGACCGCAATGCCTGACTGGATCCCGACCGCGCTCTCGGTCGACTGGATCGCCTTGGTGGTTTCGCTGCTGGCCATCGTGCTTTCCGTCTTCGCGCTTCGCCAGAACACGCGCTTCCGAACGGGCGATCAAGCGATGGAGGCCGGGCGCCTCGCAGCGGAGATCGGCGAACAGCTTGGCGACGTCGCATCCCGCGTGCCGAAGGTGAAGGCAAACTGGCACGCGCTGATGGCCGCGAACGGGAACTTCCACTCGGGCGCGAGGCAGCAGCTCGACAACGAGATGGAGCAGGCTCTGGCCGATGTGACCTCTCTGCGCGCGCGCCTGGCCGATCTGTCCGGTGACTTCCAGCGGCTGGGCCCTGCCGCGCTCGAGCAGCGCCTCGTGCAGCTGTGGTCACTCAAGCTTGCCGCGAACCGCATCGAGGGTGGCATCGCCGAGCGCGAAGCCAAGCACCAGCAGGGCGTCGAGGCCCGGCGCGCCGCGATTAACCCCTGACCAGAACCGGAGGAACCAATGGCAGAGCAGCAGGAAACCGACATTTTAGCGGGATATCTCACGCGGGAGCAGCTGGCCGAGAAGCTCGGCGTCACAAAGGACACCGTTGCGAGATGGAGCACGCAAGGAATCGGTCCCGATCTGATCAAGGTCGGTCGCAAGGTCTTCTACTCAGAAGAAGCCATCAGGGAGTGGCTCAAGACACGCGTGGTTCGCAAGGGCTGACCAGCGTGAAAACAGGGTGGCAACCCGGCAACCCAAAGGTGGAAACCCAAGGGTGGAAACCCGTAAAAATCCTTTGACGCTACAGACTTAGCGCGCTTCCGCCCCCCGCATACGTTTTGCGCGCGGGAGGAACCAAAGCCGGGGGGGTGGCCCGGGAGGGGTGCCTGCGAGGTCATTTCCAGCCCGCCCGCGCCCTGCTTTCCCTGCCTTGCGCCGACGGAAACCAAACGCGAGGCGCTTCGCGCCTACCCGTTGCTCCCCCCCTGTTCCGCGCGCCCCCCCTCACGCGCGCCCAGCGGGCTTGAGGCTGGCCAGGTCGTGCGCCCCACCTGCTGGGTGCGTCTGGGCTGGCAGGCGCTCCACACGGCTCGCTGTGGCGCGCAGGAAGGCCGCTGCGTCCTCCCTGCCGCACACCGCCGCGATCCGCCCGACGAGGTGTCCGTGCGCCGCGCTGAGCGCGTGCAGGCCCGGCAGGCCGTGCTCGATGGCTGAGAGCATCAGCCGGTCAAGGTTCTCCGTCAGCGCCAGTATCGTCTCTTCGTCCGTCATGTCGTCTCCTGTTCAGGGATCCTGCCAGCAGCCTCGCACGTTTGCGCGACGGCGCTGCGCCATGGTCCTCGAGCGTCTTGCTCTGCGGCCTCCGGCCAAACCTCGGCCATGATGCGCTGCCGTGCCTCTGGGCTCATCCGTGGGCCCCGATCCGGCTGGTGGTGCGGCTCCCCGCAGCGCACGCGTCCCTGCGCCAGCAGCGAGGCGATTGCGCGTCGGCGCGACGACAGCGCGTCGCAGGCTTCCTCGAGCTCGGCGATGGCCGGGAAGAACTTCCAGCGCTCTCGCAGCAAGACATGCTCGACCACGTCTGCGGGGTATGCTGCGAGGCGCTCCGAGTAGATCGCCATGATCAGCCCCGCGTCCAGCTCGTCGCGCGGCCTGCTGATTGTGATCGCCGAAAGCGTGGCGAGCCACTTCGCCAGCTGCGGCTTGGCTGGTGGTGCCATCGCGGCCGCGAGCGAGCGCTGGGCTGTCGCCACGTCAAATCCCTCTGGCGCGACCAGCACGAGCTCGTGGCGGCCGGTCTCAGGGTTCTTGGTCGAAATGACCAAGCCTGCGCGCTGCAGCCAGCATTCCAGCCGCTCGGCCGGGTGCTGCGCGGTGATTGGGGTGGGCTGCCCCGAAAGTGCCCTTGCGATCTGTCCCATCGCTCGTCCCTTCGCGTTTCAGTGGAATCACGTTCTCTGCTCGGCGTTTCAGCGCGGCGTTGATCCAAGCCACCGGCTCGGTCACCTCCTGCCGCTCGGCCTCGGCCATGATCGCCAAGATCATCGGCTCGGGGTAATCCCGTCGCCATCTTCCGAGGATCGGGCGCGCTCGCTTCTCGGCCACGCCCTTGGCGATGAGGAACCGAAGCCCCGTTTCCCAGAGCGAAGGCTGATCCGTGCCCAGCGCCGCTTGCGGCTGCGAAGCTTCAGCTTCGTCTTCAATGGGGGTTCTTGGGGGTTCGGCGGAACCGTGGTTCCGGGTATTGTGCAGTCCCGTTCCGGGTTTCTCGGTTTCCCGGCACTCCAAACCCGGTTTCTCGTTCCGGGTTTCCTCGGCTTCGGCTGGCCGCAGAAGGACGCGGTATCGGCTGGTTCCGTGCCTCCCACCGCCGCGCTTTACCTCAAGCCAGCCGCTCGCCTCGAGGCGTCGGATCACGCCCCGCGCTCCCCGCTCGGTCATGGCCGCGCGGTTGGCGATATCGATCATGGCCGGGTGGCAGAAGCCGTGTTCGTCGGCCCGATCCGCCAGCGCCAGCATCACGAGGCGCTCGGCCCTGCAGCGCGGCCCGTGGCGCATGACGTGGGTGATGTGGAGGTTGCTCATGCCGCCTCCCTCCATGCCAAGGAAGCGACCGTGCTGGCCACCGAGGGGGAGAGGCCAAAGCGGCGCATGAGCGCTTCCGCTTGGCGGTGTCGTGCTGTATGCTGACCTCCGCAGCACTGTCCCATGCCGCACGTTTCAGCCCCGGTCGCGCCCACCAGCGCACCGGGGTTTTTCGTTTGGGCCCGAGGCCCGAAGGGTGTTTTACAAGATGCCGGTTCGTTCTCCGGTCGTTCTTGTTGCATTCCCGAGAAGCTGGAAAACGCATCTGCCTGAATTTCTGAGACAAACCCGGAAATAGGCAGAAGCCTGCACTTTCCCTTCATCAGTTTGATCTGGATGTGCGCGCCTTGCGCGCGCCGGTCGCCTCGTCACCGGCCCTTGGCCGTTGCCTCGGGTGGGTCGTTGTGGCCGTCGTTGCGCGCCTGGGTCAAGGACGTCGGTGGTTGCAGCCTTTGGTGCCTCCGGCGGGGATATTTTCAGAGAGAGGAAACACGGGCCGCACATGGGGCGGCCCGCGGTGCCATGATCAGTTGATGATGATCTCCGGCCCCATGAAGGTGGTGGGCAACCATGTCGATATGGCCGGGATATACGTCACCAGGATCAGGAAGACGAACAGCACCGCCAGGAACGGCAGCGACGCCCGCACCACCCGCATCATCGGCATCCCCGCCACGCCCGAGGTGACGAAGAGATTGAGACCCACAGGTGGCGTGATCATCCCGATCTCCATGTTCACCACCATGATGATGCCCAGGTGGATCGGGTCGATCCCCAGTTCGATGGCGATGGGAAACACCAGCGGGGCCACGATCACGATCAGCCCCGAAGGCTCCATGAACTGCCCGCCGATCAGCAGGATAACGTTGACGATGATCAGGAACACCCACCAGTTGAACCCCGCATCCAGCATCGCCGAGGCGATCTGTTGCGGTATCTGCTCATCGGTCAGCACGTGTTTCAGGATCAGCGCGTTGGCGATGATGAACATCAGCGTGACGGTCAGCTTCCCCGCCTCGAACAGGGTGTTTTTCGTATCACGGTGAAAGAACGCCGTGACCAGCGCGATCGGCTTTTGCAGCAGCGTCAGGTTGCGCTGCCCATCGGTCCGGTGCAGCGGCCCCATGTCGCGATAGACGAAACTGGCGATGAAGAAGGCATAGACCGCCGCCACCGCCGCCGCCTCGGTCGGGGTAAAAATACCGCCATAGATGCCGCCAAGGATGATCACGATCAGGAACAGGCCCCAGCCCGCGTCAAAGCCCGACTCCAGCACCTCGCCCCAGCCCTGCCATTCGCCCTTGGGCAGGTTGCGGACCTTGGCGATGCCATAGATCGTCAGCATCAGCATGGTGCCCGCCATCAGCCCCGGTATCACGCCCGCAAGAAACATCCGTCCCACCGACACATCGGTGGCCGACGCATAGACCACCATCACGATGCTGGGCGGGATCAGGATGCCCAGGGTGCCCGCGTTGGCGATCACGCCGGCGGCGAAGTCCTTGGAATACCCGACCTGCCGCATGCCCGCGATCACGATCGACCCGATCGCCACCACCGTCGCCGGGCTGGAGCCCGACAGCGCCGCGAACATCATGCAGGCAAACACGCCCGCGATCGCCAGCCCACCGGGGAAATGCCCGACGATGGCGATGGAAAAGCGGATGATCCGCCGCGCCACGCCGCCGGTGGACATGAAGGTGGAGGCCAGCACGAAGAACGGGATCGCCAGCAGCGTGTAATGCCCCGCCATCGCCTGGAACAGCGTCTGCGCGATGGACGCCAGCGAGGTATCCGACAGCACCAGCAGGAACAGGATCGAGGACAGCCCAAGGCTGACCGCGATCGGCACGCCGATCAGCATCAGGCCGATCACCATGATAAAAAGAATGGCAACTTCCACGGATCAGTCTCCCCGGTTCATGTGGGCCACCTCGTCGATGGCCTCTTCGGCTTCATGGCTCACGATCAGGGTCTGCGCCTGACCGGTCCAGATGCGCCAGGTCGCCTGCACAAAGCGGAACAGCAGCAGCGCGATGCCGAAAGGCAGGATGAAATAGGGGATGAAGCGCGGAATCTTCTCGTATTCCTCGCCCTCGTTCATCAACGGCTCGATCCAGCGCAGCCATTCGGGCAGCGGGATATCCACCACCTCGTACCAGCCGCGGTAATTGGTCATCCGCATCTCCTGCAGCCCGGTGGGAAACCAGCGGCCCGTGGTCTGCGGCAGGTTGGCGAAATTGGCCCAGTAATCCCAGGCCCCCTTCATCAACAAACCCGCATAGACGATGCAGACCGCCCCGGCGGTCAGCGCCAGCATCCGGCGCACCGGCGGCGAGAACAGGTTGATCACCGCATCCACACCCAGGTTGGCGGTGATCTTGACCGCATAGCTGATGCCGAACAGCACCAGCCATGCGAACAGAAATGTCACCGCCTCGAGCCCCCAGATCAGCCCGGTATTGAACACGTACCGCAACACCACGTTGATGAAGGTGATGATCGTCATCGCCCCCAGCAGCAGGGCGATCACGGTTTCCTCGATTTCATGGACCAAGCGGCCCAGCATTGTCTGCGGCTCGTATCGTGCGGACATGCCAGCACTCCTCCCCCAAGAATCACGGCAATCGCATGGCCCGGCCCGCGCGCGGTGCGGGGGCCGGGCCGACCGGCAAGGCCGGAGCTTAATGCTTGGCGTTGATCGCCTGCGCGGCGTCGATGTTTTCCTGGCCCACGTCCTCGACGAACTCTTCCCAGACGGGTTTCATCGCATCGACCCAGACCTGCCGCTGCTCTTCGTCAAGCTCGCGGATGGTGCTGCCGGCGTCCACGATTGCCTGACGCGCCTGATCGTCCACCTCGCCCACGACGGCGTTGCGCTCGGTCGTGACCTCGTTCAGGATCGTGGCCAGCTGGTCGCGCACGTCGGCATCCAGGCTTTCCCACCAGTCCACGCTGGTCACGACCATGTAGTCGATGATGCCATGGTTGGTTTCGGTGATGCCATCCTGCACCTCGAAGAACTTCTGCCCGTAGATGTTGGACCAGGTGTTTTCCTGCCCGTCCACGACGCCGGTCTGCAACGCGCCGTACACTTCCGAGAACGCCATCGGCTGCGGGCTGGCCCCCATCGCGGCCATCTGCGCCTTGAGCACGTCGGAATTCTGCACCCGGAACTTCATGCCCTTGGCATCCGCCGGCGAGATCAGCGGCTTCTTCGCCGACATCTGCTTCATCCCGTTGTGCCAGAATTCCAGCCCCAGCAGGCCGCGACGGGTCATCGAGGCCTTCATCGCCTGCCCGGTCTCGGAATTCTGGAACTCGTCCACCGCGGCGATGTTCTTGAACATGAAGGGCAGATCGAAGATGCGGAACTGCTTGGTGAACTGCTCGAATTTCGACAGGCTGGGCGCGGCCATCTGCACGTCGCCCTGCAACATCGCCTCAAGCACCTGGTCGTCGTTGTACAGCGTCGAGTTGGGGAACACCTCCATGCAGGCGGTGCCGTCCATCTCGGTGTTCACCCGCTCCATCAGCATCGTGGCCGCGATCCCCTTGGGGTGGCGGTCGGTGTTGGTGACATGGCTGAACTTGATCACGATCTCGCCGTCGTCGCAGGCCGCAATCGCGGTCTGGGCAGTGGCAGAGATGGCAAGTGCCATTGCGGCAGTGGTCATAAGCGTTTTCATGGGTCTCCTCCCTAGAGTCCTCTGGTCCTCGGCACGCCCTTCGGGCCTGCGCTGTGCATGACCCTGCCCAAACCTGCGAAAATGCTCAAGAATTTGTGATGTCTGCCGGAAAAGACGCCAATTTGCCCGGGCTTTCAGCAGGTTAGGAATGCACACCACACATGGCGGCCCTGCATTCTGCCAACTTTGTGCGGATATCCGCACAAGCACTGCGCCAATTCGTGCGAAAATCCGCACATGCAGCCAGCCTGCGATTCCCCCGGCGTCACACCGGCAGCGCCGCCAGCGCCACGCGCCGCCCTTCGGACAAAAGCACATTGTAGGTCCGGCAGGCGGCGGGGCTGGCCATCACCTCGACCCCGATCCCCAGCTCTTCCAGCCGGGCGCGCAGCCCGCGTGGCGCATGGGCGATATCCGCCCCCATCCCCAGGAATATCACGTCGACATCCCCCGCCAACGCCTCAAGCGCGGCAGTATCCTCCAGCCCGACCCAGCCGCGGGCACGCGCGCCGGTAGCGATCATCGCGCCCTCGATCACCTTGCCGTCGACACGGAAAAAGCCCGGGCCATAGCCCTCGACCGGGACGGCGTTGTCATAGCGGATTTCGTTCAGTTCCATTTCGGCAGCCCCGGTTTGATGTGTTTCAGTCCCAGATCGGCAGTCCGCTGATCGCAGCGGCGATGATCACCACATAGGCCACCCCACGATACAGGCGCGCGCGGGATGGTTCAAACACCCAAGCGCCCAGCAGGTTGCCGATGATGTTGGGCAGCGCCATCGCCAGCCCCAGCACCACCGGGACCCATTCCAGCCGCGCCTGCACCGCCAGCAAACCCAGCAGCAGGATGTCGTAACCGTACAGATACAGCATCGTGTTGGCCCGGATCGACGCAGGCGGGACCGGCGCGGACATATAGAGCAGGATCACCGGCGGCCCGGGCAGGCCCGCCACACCGCCCAAAAAGCCAGACGCCGCCCCGGTGCCCGCCATCACCGGGCGCGACATCGGGCCGGTATAGCGCAGCCCAAGGCTCAGGATCAGCGGCACCGCGATGGCCAGACCCGACACCGCATAGCGAAACAGATCGGGCGACACCCGCACCAGCACCGCCAGCCCCAGCGGCAGGAACAAAGCCGACCCCAGCAGCAGCCACCCCACCTGCCCCGGATCGCCGTCCCGAAACGCCCGTGGCAGGTTCGGCGCAGGGCCGATCATGTCCATGATCACAAGAATGATCAGCACCCAGACCGGGGGCACCACCATCGCGGCAAAGGGGATGAATATCAGCGCCGTGCCAAAGCCGGAAAAGCCGCGCACCACGCCCGACAGCGCGGCACCCAGCACCAGCAGCCACAGGCCCTCGATCCCGAGGGCCTGCGAGACGATGTCAGGCATCGACGTTGGCAAACTGGTTGCCGCCGGTGTTGTCCGGCTTGGTCCAGTCGCGCTTGACCCCCAGCATCAACAGCGTGGTCGAGGCCACGAAGATCGAGCTGTAGGTGCCGATGATCACGCCCCAGATCATCGCAAAGACAAAGCCGCGGATCACGTCGCCGCCCAGCACGAACAACGATCCCAGCGCGATCAGCGTGGTCACCGAGGTCATGAAGGTCCGGCTCAGCGTCTCGTTGATCGACACGTTCAGCACTTCCTTGAACGGTCTTTGCTTGTACTTGCGCAGGTTCTCGCGCACCCGGTCGAACACAACCACCGTATCGTTCAGCGAATAGCCCACGATTGTCAGCAGCGCCGCGATGATCGCCAGATCGAACCGTATCTGAAGCTCGGAAAAGATGCCGATGGTCAGCACCACGTCATGCACCAGCGCCACGACGGCCCCCACCGCAAACTGCCATTCGAACCGCAGCCAGATGTAGATTAGAACCGCGCCGATCGCCAGCACCACAGCGATGACAGCCGTCTGGATCAGTTCGCCCGACACCTTCGGGCCCACGGATTCCACGCTGATGAACCGGATCTCGGGGGCATAGGTGCGCAGCGCCTCCTGCACGCTGTCGATCACCTCGGGCGTCACCGATTCCTGCCCGTCCTGCGCCTGGATGCGGATCATCGCCACGTTCTCATCGTCGCCAAAGGTCGGGTCGAACACCTCGGTGATGGTGATATCGCCAAGGCCCAGCGGCGCCACCGCATCGCGATAGGCGCCCACATCGACCGGCTTGGGGCTTTCGGTGCGGATCGTGGTGCCGCCCCGGAAATCGATGCCGTAATTCAGGCCCTGGATCAGGAACGACCCCAGCGCCACAACCATCAGCACCGCCGATATCCCCAGCCACAGCTTCGCGCGGTTGAAAAAATCAAAGCTGGTGTCGTCGCGGATCAGTTTCAGGCGCATCTCAAACCTCCAGGGTTTTGGGGCGGCGGCGCTCGAACCACAGCACGACCAGCAATCGGGTGACGAAAAAGGCGGTAAAGACCGATGTCATGATCCCCAGCCCCAGCGTGATGGCAAAGCCACGCACCGGGCCGGACCCCATGACATACAGGATCAGCGCGGTGATGAAGGTGGTGATGTTGGCATCCACGATGGCGCTCATCGCCTTTTCATAGCCCAGCTCGATCGCCCGCGCCGGGCCGCGCGCGGTCTTCAGCTCTTCGCGGATACGCTCGAACACCAGCACGTTGGCATCCACCGCCATCCCGATGGTCAGAACGATGCCCGCAATCCCCGGCAGGGTCAGCGTGGCCCCGATCAGACTCAGCAGCCCGAACAGCAGCCCCACGTTGACCAGCAGCGCCACGTTGGCAAAGACCCCGAACAGACCGTAACTCAGGAACATGAACACCAGCACCGCGATACCGGCCACGATACAGGCCGTGGTGCCCGCCGCGATACTGTCGGCCCCCAGTTCCGGCCCGATCGTGCGTTCTTCCAGAAACTCCAGCCCCGCAGGCAGGGCCCCCGCCCGCAGCAGCACCGCAAGCTGCGTCGATTCCTCGACCGTGAAATTGCCGGTGATGATCCCCGACCCACCGGGAATATGGCTCTGGATCACCGGGGCGCTGATCACCTCGTTGTCCAGCACGATGGCAAAGGGGTTGCCGATATTCTCGGCCGTATAGTTGCCGAACCGCCGCGCGCCTGTCGGGTCAAAGCGGAAATTCACCGCCGGCCGCCCGTTCTGATCGAAGGCGGGCTGCGCATCCACCAGTTCCTCGCCGGTCACCACCGGGGCCTGTTCCAGCACATAGAACACCCCCTGCTCGTCCAGCGAGGGCAGCAGCTCGTTGCCCGGCCCGGGCGGCATGTCGCCATTGTCGGTCCGTGTCACCACCGGCTGAAAGGTCAGCTGCGCCGTGGTCCCGATGATTTCTTTCAGTTCCGAGGCACTGCCGATCCCCGGCACCTGGATCAGGATGCGGTCCGACCCCTGCCGCTGGATCGTCGGCTCGCGCGTGCCGACCTCGTCGATGCGCCGCCGGATGATCTCCAAAGCCTGCGCCACCGTGCGCTGATCCATCGCCGCGCGTTCGGCATCCGACAGGCGGATCACCACATCGGCACCTTCCACCGACACGTCGATATCGCTCGACCCGGCCGATGCCACGCCCGACACCGGACGCGACAGGCCGCGCACCAGCGCCGCCGCCTCGCCCGCCATCTCGGGCCGCTCGTTCAGCCGCACGCGCAGCTCGTCCGGCGCGCCCTCCTGCAACCGGAACGTGCCGATCCGCCCGCGCTCTTCGCGCAGCAGAGCCAGCACTTCGGGCCACATCGCGGTGATCCGGCTTTCATAGACATCCGCCACCTGCACCTCGGCCAGCAGATGTGCACCGCCGCGCAGGTCCAGCCCCAGGTTCACCAGCCCCGACGGCAGGAACGACGGCCAGCGCGAGGCCTGCTCTTCCAGCCCTTCGGCCACGCCGCCCGCCTCCAGCGCCGCCCGCGCGTCATTCGATGTCTCGACCCGCGTGTAGAACCCGTTGGGCAACGCCAACAGCAACCCGACCGCAACGACGGTCCAGATCACCAGACGTTTCCATAGATCAATCTGCATCATAGCCTGCCCGCCTCCCTGCCCGTCATTCCGGGCCTGTCACACTGTCGCCGCCTGCGCGGCGCGGATCACTTGGCCTCGGCCGGCTCGGTCTTGGTCAGCACCTGCGCGATGGTCGATTTCACCACCCGCACGCGCACGTTCTCGGACAGTTCCACCTCGATCTCGTTGTCATCCTTGACCTTGCTGACCTTGCCGATCAGCCCGCCCTGCGTGACGACCTGATCACCCCGGCGCAGTGCCTCGACCATCTTCTGATGCTCTTTCAGCTTCTTCTGCTGCGGGCGGATCAACAGGAAATACATGATCGCAAAGATCAGGATAAGCGGAAGAAACTGGGCAACGGCGTCCATCTGGGGTGTCCTTATGAGCAAATGGGAACGCGCAATGGGGCACACCCCCGCGCGAGAATTGGCCGGAACCTATGTGCGCGCCTGCCGTTTTGCAAGCCGAACCGGGGGCGCTCGCGGCAGACCCCGCGGCATGCGCAAGGTTACACACCCATAAAGGCGGCGCGCCCGCAGATCCGACCCTC
Organism: Lacimonas salitolerans; assembly: GCF_042677865.1. Taxonomy (NCBI): domain Bacteria; kingdom Pseudomonadati; phylum Pseudomonadota; class Alphaproteobacteria; order Rhodobacterales; family Paracoccaceae; genus Lacimonas; species Lacimonas salitolerans. The sequence goes on from NZ_JBHUDD010000155.1 coordinate 33,735, forward strand.
AGGACCGGCCTCCGAACAGGATCAGACGGCGCGAGGCAAGCCCGAAATCTGACCATCGCGGTGCGTATGGGATGTGCATGCCTTGTGCATACCCCTTTTCCCGCCCCGCGTTTTGGGGCAATAGGGCCGTGAATTCGTCACTCCAAAGGGATCAGACCCATGCATGACATCCGTGCCATCCGCGAAAACCCGGCCGCTCTCGACGCCGCCCTTTCCCGTCGCGGGGCCGAGCCTGCATCGGCCAAGCTATTGGAACTGGACGAAAAAAGACGCGCGGTGATCCACGCGGCGGAAACTGCGCAGGCCGATCAGAACCGCGCCTCCAAGGACGTGGGCGCGGCCAAGTCCAAGGGCGACGAGGCCGAATTCGAACGCCTGCGCGCCCTTGTGGCCGAGAAAAAGGCCGAGGTCGCCGAGATGCAGGCCGAGGCCAAGGCGCTGGATGCGCAACTTACTGATTTTCTTATGACTTTGCCCAACACCCCACTGGCTGACGTCCCCGACGGTGCCGATGAGGATGACAACGTCGAACTCCACCGCTGGGGCACCCCGAAAACCTTTGCCTTTGATCCTAAGGAACACTTTGAAATCAAGGGCGTAAAGCCCGGAATGGACTTCGAGACGGCGGCCAAACTGTCTGGTTCGCGCTTTGTCGTCCTGACCGGCGGCGTGGCCCGCATTCACCGCGCCCTGGCCCAGTTCATGCTGGACCATCATGTTGAAAACAATGGTCTTTCCGAGACATGGACACCCGTTCTGGTGCGTGAAGACATGATGCTGGGCGCCGGTCAACTGCCGAAATTCGGTGAAGACAGCTATCAAACCACAAACGGCTGGTGGCTCGTCCCCACCGCCGAAGTGACATTGACCAATATTGTCAATGGCTTGACGGTCGAAGCGGACACTCTTCCCCGCCGCTACGTGGCCCATACCCAATGCTTCCGCTCCGAGGCGGGCAGTGCGGGCAAGGACACCTCGGGCATGCTGCGCCAGCACCAGTTCGAAAAGGTCGAAATGGTCTCGATTACTCTTCCAGATCAATCTCTTAGCGAGCATGAGCGGATGACGAAATGCGCCGAAAGCGTGCTCGAAGCGCTGGAACTGCCCTATCGCACGATCGTCCTGTGCACCGGCGACATGGGCTTTGGCGCGCAAAAGACCCATGATATCGAGGTCTGGCTATCCGGTCAGAACACCTATCGCGAAATCAGCTCTGTCTCGGTCTGCGGCGATTTTCAGGCGCGGCGCATGAACGCCCGATTCAAGCCCGAGGGCGGCGGAAAACCTGAATTCCTTCATACGCTTAACGGATCGGGCCTCGCCGTGGGTCGCGCCCTTATCGCGGTGCTGGAGAATGGCCAGCAAGAGGATGGCTCGGTCGAGCTGCCCGCTGCGCTGCACCCCTATCTGCGCGGAAAGACCCGGCTTTCGCCCGACGGCACCCTGTCCTGAAAAGCGGCCCCCGGCATCACCGGGGGCCACCGCACATGGCGTGCCTTACTCTTCCAGCAGACCTTCTTCCATGGCCGCGCTCAGCTCTTCCTCGTCGATCTCGCCATCGCCGTTGGTGTCCATCGCGGCGAAATCATCCTCGCTGACGGTGGGATAGGCCGCCGTGATCTCGGCATAGGAATAGGTGCCGTTGCCGTCCATGTCGGTCAACTCGGCCTGTGCCAGCAGCGGCGTGGCCAGAAGTGCGGGCAGGATGATGAGTGCAGTCTTTTTCATTGGTCTTCCTCCATGAGTGGTCCGACAGCATCGGCCGCCGGTGTCATGGATATTGGCGAGTAGACGATTTTTATCAAACCATGCCAGATATTTAACAGGCATTATTCCACCACTGCGCTGGCAGATTCCCGCGCAAGTCACGCCAGGAAATTGCAACTCGGCCCTGAGCGCGAGCGTGCATGGCCGCAAGAATTCCAACCCGCCTTGAGGCTTGTCCGGGCCCGGGGCGCTCGACCAAGGCTGTCAAGATGACCTCAAGGGCCCACCGGCCATTTGCGCGCGGCTTTGCCAAACGCGGCCCAGGCGCGCAAAAGATCGCCTGAACCGGCCTCAGTCCGCGTCCGAATCGATCAGCGTGATGCCCGGCATGTCGCGCAACCTCTCTAGGTCAGCGGCATAGCGGGCGCGCAGCGACGCGCGATCGGTGTCGGCAAAGGCGGCCAGCCCAAGGTTGTCGCGATTGTCGGCGTGACGCGTCATCACCGCGCGAAACTCGGCCTTATCAAGGGTTCCACCCGCATGATACCGCTTCTGCAACTCTTCCAGCGCAGCATCGGTGGCTGACAGGTTCAACTGCCGCGCAGGCTCGGTCAGGGCATCGGCGTCCAGCCCCGGCACCAGCCGCGCCAGAAGGTCGCGGCTGGATCCGCGCGCGTCATAGCTCAGCACGGTGATGCGCGCGGGCTGCAACTGCTCTTGAAATGCCGCCATCAGCTCGGGCCAACCGTCGGTGACCGACATCAGGCCGGGCACGAAAAACGAGAACGGCTCGACCCCAATATCCTCGGCCCGCTTGCGATAGGCCGAGACGAACAGCTCGTCATAGGGCCGCAGTACATAGACGAGGTGCGCCACCGGGCCCGGCAACGCCTCGCGCAGCACACGCAGACGATTGGCCCGTGCCGGATAGAACTTGCCTTGGGTGAAATGCAGCATCCGGCCGGGAATGTTCTCTTCCGACAGGATCAGGCGAGATCGGCCCTGACGCCGCTTGTCGATTTCGGCACGTGCGGGGGCGATGAACTCTTTTGCCTTTTTCAACCCGTGCCGCGGGCTGGGCAGCTTCAATTTAAGCTTGCCTCCGGGGATGCCGTCGCGCCCCGGATAGGCCAGATCATAGCCGGCGGCGCGCAACGCCTCGGCGTTCTCGTCCAGGCACATCTGGAAACTGCTGGTGCCTGTGCGATGTGCCCCCGCATGCAGGTAGACCTGAACCTGTTCCGCCATTTCTGCCCCCTGCCCGTTTTGACGCGCACAATGGGCGGAATCGCACCTCGGCGCAATGCGTCCCCATGGACATCGCGGCGCTGGGTTGCGAATGTCGCGAAAATGACCAAGGACCGAAGTATGCCCGCCAGACAGATCATCATCGACACCGACCCCGGGCAGGACGACGCCGTTGCGATCCTGCTGGCCCTGGCCAGCCCTGACGAGATCGAGGTGCTGGGCATCACCGCTGTGGCCGGCAACGTCCCACTGGCCTTGACGGCGCGCAATGCGCGGATGGTGTGTGAACTGGCCGGGCGGGCGGATACTGCGGTCTTTGCGGGCTGTGACCGTCCATTAGGCCGCGATCTGGTCACAGCCGAGCATGTGCATGGCAAGACGGGCCTTGACGGCCCCAGCCTGCCCGAACCCACCATGCCCCTGCAGGACGCGCACGCAGTGGATTTCATCATCGACACTCTGCGCGCGAAACCCTCCGGCACCGTCACTCTGTGTGCCCTGGGGCCGCTGACCAACATCGCCACGGCGTTCGAGCAGGCCCCCGACATCATCGGCCGCGTGGCCGAGATCATCCTGATGGGCGGCGCCTATTTCGAGGTCGGCAACATCACCCCGACGGCCGAGTTCAACATCTATGTCGATCCGCAGGCGGCGCAGATCGTGTTCGGATCAGGTGCGCCGCTGGTGGTGATGCCGCTGGACGTGACCCACAAGGCGCTGGTGACACAGGTGCGCAACGATGCGTTCCGCGCGCTTGGCACGCCGGTGGGCGTGGCCGTGGCGCAGATGACCGACTTCTTCGAACGGTTCGACAAGGAGAAATACGGCAGCACCGGCGCGCCCCTGCATGACCCCTGCGTGACCGCCTATTTGATCCGGCCCGATCTGTTCACGGGCCGCCACATCAACGTCGAGATCGAAACCGCGTCCGAACTGACCATGGGCATGACCGTGGCAGACTGGTGGCGCGTCACGACCCGCGCGCCCAATGCCACGTTCATGGGTGACCTGGATGCCGACGGGTTCTTTGCCCTGCTGACCGAAAGGCTGGGCCGTCTGTGACCTCGCTGCATATCGCCACGCCCGACGACCTGCATCGGCTTTTGCCGATGGTCACCGCCAGCCATGCCGAAGCCGGGATGAACAGCGACGAGGCGGATCTGACCGCGGCCCTGATGCCGCTGCTTGATGGCACGCCGATGGGGGTGGCCTATCTGATCGGGCCGCGCCGCAGCCCGGTGGGGTATATCGCGCTGTCCTTTGGCTGGTCGATCGAGTTGGGCGGGATCAACGGCACGATCGATGAATTCTGGATACGCCCCCCCGTGCGTGGACGCGGTATGGGCATGGAAGTGTTGCTGGGCCTTGTGCCCGCGCTGGCCAGTCACGGGTTGCGCGGATTGACGCTGGAAATTGATCGCCACAACACGCGCGCTCAGAAACTGTATTCTCGCGCAGGGTTCCGCCTGCGCGAGACACAGAGCCTGATGACCCGCGTGCTGAGTTGATACGCGCTACATCACGGTCAGCACGATGATCATGAGCAGCGAATACAGCATGATGCCGCCCCCGATCAGCCAGATCGGATAGTTGCGCCCGATGCTGGCCTTGGCCAGTTCCTTGGCCTGATAGATCAGGTCGGGCCATGTGTAGGACACGAAATCGCCTTGCGTGAACACCGCCTTGATGCGGCCCTCGTCGTCCACCACGGGCAGGCGGCGGAACCGGTCGTTCGACATGATGCGCATCCAGTCCAAAACATCGTCGGTTTCCCTGGCCACGCGCGGCTCGCGGGTCATGATATCCTCCAGCCGTGTGTCCTTGGCCGACCGGTCGGCGTTGACCAGCTTTTTCATGATGTCGCGCTCGGTCACCACGCCGATCACCTTCTGATCCTCGTCAACCACGATGACCGAGCCGAAATCGCGCTCGGACATCGCTGCAACCGCTTCGGCCACCACCGTGCTGGGCGGAAAGGTCAACGGCTTGGGCTTGCTGGCGAACTCCGGGCGGTTGCGCAGTTGCATCTTGTATGGGTTCTCGGTGCTCATCGGCTGCTCCGTTTTTTGGTTGCGCTGGTTTGTCGCACTGACGGTAGCCCGCTTGCGCAACCCGACAAGGTGGCGCTGACGCCCCCTCGACATCTGCGGCGGAATGCTTAACTGATCGGGTATGAGCATCAGCATCGCCTTCGACAATTCCTATGCCCGGCTGCCCGACGGGTTTTTCAGCCGCCTTGCCCCCAGCCCGGTCAGCGCCCCTGCGCTGCTGGCTTTCAACGCCACGCTTGCCACAGAGCTTGGCATCGACACCTCGGACCCTGCCGGGCTGGCCGAGGTGTTTGCCGGCAATACGGTGCCAGCAGGGGCCGATCCGCTGGCGCAGGCCTATGCCGGGCACCAGTTCGGCGGCTTTTCCCCGCAACTGGGCGATGGCAGGGCCGTGCTGCTGGGCGAGGTGCTGGACCAATCAGGACAACGCCGCGACATCGCGCTGAAAGGATCGGGGCGCACGCCCTACAGCCGCATGGGCGACGGGCGCGCCTGGCTGGGGCCGGTGCTGCGCGAGTACCTGCTGTCCGAGGCAATGCATGCGCTTGGCATCCCGACCACCCGCGCACTTGCTGCGGTGGCCACCGGCGATCCCGTACTGCGCGAGCATGGTCCCCTGCCCGGTGCCGTGCTGACCCGCGTGGCTTCCAGCCATATCCGCGTCGGCACCTTCGAGTTTTTCGCCGCGCGCCGTGACCTTGCGTCGCTGACGGCCCTCTATGACCACACGCGCGCGCGCCACTATCCCGATGCCAAAGACCCCGCCGAGATGCTGGAGGCCGTGATCGACCGGCAGGCCGCGCTGGTGGCCGACTGGCTGTCCATCGGGTTCATCCACGGGGTGATGAATACCGACAACACCACGCTGTCGGGCGAAACGATCGATTATGGCCCGGCAGCCTTCATGGATGTCTATCACCCGATCACGGTCTATTCCTTCATCGACCGGCAGGGACGGTATTCCTACCAGAACCAGTCGCAGATCATCGCATGGAACCTGGCGCAGCTTGCCTCGGCCTTGGTACCGCTGATGCCCGATGCCGATGCGGCGGTGCAGCAATTCACCACCATGATCCACGCCATGCCCGCACGGGTCGAGGCCGAGCGTCAATTGCGGTTCCGCCGCAAGCTGGGGCTTGCAACCCGCCAAGAGGGCGATACGGCGCTGGTGGATGATCTGCTCAAGCTGATGCAGGATCACGGGGCGGATTTCAGCAACACGTTCCGGGGGTTGATCGATGGCACCGCCAGGGACCAATTCGCCGATCCCGCCGGGTTCGATGCATGGCACGCGCGCTGGCAGCACAGGCTGAAGGCCGAGGATGAACCACAGGCGCTGATGCGCGCCACCAACCCCGCCGTCATTCCGCGCAATCACCGGGTGGAACAGATGATCGCGGCCGCCGTGCAGGGCGATTTCGCGCCGTTCGAGCGTATGCTTGACGTGCTGCAACGCCCCTTCGACGATCACCCCGAGGCCGCAGACCTCAAGCAACCGCCACGGCCGGACGAGGTGGTGCAGAACACCTTTTGCGGCACCTGATCAGCCGTCCAGTCCCGACAACACCGCCGTCGCCGCGCGCAGGCCCGGCGCGGCCTGACCCCGACCCAGCCGCTCCATCGTCAGCTCCATCGCCGCGCGTTGGGCCTCTGGGGCGGCCAGCACATCGCGCACAGCGGGCGCGATCAGGTCGGGTCGGCATTTCGAACCGATGAATTCGGGCACCACGCGGGTATCGGACACCAGATTGACCAGCGTGACCGTATCCACCAGCAGCATCCGCGAAATGATCTGCCGGGAAAGCCAGGTCATGTCATAGGCGATGACCATGGGCGTGCCTGATGCGGCCAGTTCCAGCGACACCGTGCCCGACGCCGCCAGCGCCACATCCGCCGCTGCAAAGGCCGCGCGCTTGTGGGCGGCAAAGGTCGCGGCATCCACCCCGCGCGGATCAAGGATCAGCGGTTTGTCAGGCCACGCCGCCGTCGCCTGCCCGATCATGTCCGCCACATGCGTCACCGCCGGGATCACCACGCGCAAGCCCGGCTGATCCCGGCGCAACCGCGCGCAGACGTCCCCGAATACCGGCATCAGCCGCCCCACCTCGCCCCGGCGCGACCCGGGCAGCAGCAGCAGCAGCGGCGCATCACCCAGACCCTGCGCTGCGCGAAACGCCTGCGCCTCGGCGGCATCCGCCACCGGCTCGGACACCACAGGATGGCCCACGAAATCGCAACGCATGCCAGCCGCCTGCATGAACGGCGGCTCGAACGGGAACAGCGCCAGCACCTGGTCGATCACCTGCGCCATCTTTGCCGCGCGCCCGGGCCGCCAGGCCCAGACCGTGGGCGCCACGTAATGCACCGTGCGGATATCGCTGGCCGCCTTGACCCGCCGCGCCACACGCAGGCTGAAATCGGGGCTGTCGATCGTGATCAGGACATCCGGTTTCGCCGCCAGCACCGCCTGCGCTGTCTGGTCGATCCGGCGCTTGAGCTGGCGGTACTTTGGCAGGATCTCGGCCAGCCCCATGACCGACAGCTCCTCCATCGGGAACAGGCTTTGCATCCCTTCGGCCTGCATCATCGGGCCTGCCACGCCCTGAAACGCGACCGTGCGCAGCGATTTCAGCCCCGCCATCAGCGCCGCCCCCAGCCGGTCGCCCGAGGCCTCGCCCGCGATCACGAAAACCTTCAGCGGATCCACAGGAACATGCCCATCGCGTCCAGTATCGCCACGACCTGATCGCGCTCCAGCACGATCACGCCACCCGCCTCGATCACGATGCCGTCCAGCCCGGCCTCGGCGGCGCGGCGGGCGGTGTCGGGGCCGATGGTGGGCAGATCGGCGCGCCGGTCCTGCCCGGGCTTGGGCGCCTTGAACAGGATCGCGCCCGCGCCGGGGGCATCCGGGGCATCCTCGGTCGTGTTCGACAGCCAGTCAGCCGCCTGCCCGATCATGTCGCCCGCCAGATCAAAGGACCACGTGATCGGCCCGAAATCTGGCGCACCGCTGTCGCGTGGCACGGTCAGGCGGCGCAGCATCGCGTCGGTGCCATCCTGCCCTTCGCGCGCCAGCACGCGACCGCGTTTGACCACACAGGCCTGCCCGACGTCGGCGCGGCCCATCTCCGCCAGCGTGTCCAGCGCGACGGGCACGTCCTCGCGGTGGGTCTGCTGCGGCTGACGCCGGGTCGGCACGCCGGGGTCGGGCAGCAGATGGGGGGCCAGGTCATGCGCGGCGCGGATGGCGAATCCCGTCCGCTCCAGAAGGTCCATCACCACCCGCAGCGCGCCATCATCGCCCTGCGCCAGCGCATCGCGCAGCAGCGGCACCAGAGGCGCGGTCTCCGCATCCAGCGCATTCGGGTCAAGTGAGGGGCGATCGATACTGCCGCACAGGCAGACGTCGGTCACGCCACGATTGCCCAGTTGCAGCAGGAATGTGCCCAGCGTTTCCAGACGAAAGGTGATTTCAGGCGTCAGCCCGTCGGGCGCAAAGTCCTCCAGCGCGCAGATCAGCGGCGGCGTGTCCCGGGCCGCGGCCACCGCCGCGGGCAACCGGCCCCGCCCTGCGATCAGCGCCAGCACCGGCCTACCGTGGCGTCAGGAAATGCCGGTCAGTGCCGGCGGTGACAAAGGCGACGATCTGGCGGACATAGTCGCTGGTGGTCTCCTCGCCCAGACGGTTGGCGCGGTCCTGGAACGTACCCTCACCCTGCGCCAGCATCTGGAACGCGGCACGCAGCGCAGTGATATCCGCCCGCGCCACGCCGCGCCGCTTCAACCCCACAAGGTTCAGCCCGTCCAGCTCGCCGCGCGGGCCCTGCACCAGACCATGCGGGATCACGTCATTGGCCACCATTGACAGCGCGCCGATGATGGCCCCCTGCCCGATGCGCACGAACTGATGCACGCCCGACAGTCCGCCCACGATCACGTCATCCTCGATCACGCAATGGCCCGCGATGGCCGAGTTGTTGACGATGATCACCCGGTTGCCCAGCTGCGCATCATGGGCCACATGGCAGCCCGCCATGAACAGCCCGTCATCGCCCACGCGGGTCACCCTGCCGCCGCCATCCGTGCCGGTGTTCATCGTCACATGCTCGCGAATGCGGTTGCGCGCGCCGATTTCCAGACGTGTCTTCTCGCCATTGAATTTCAGATCCTGCGGGATCTCGCCGATCACGGCAAAGGGAAAGATCACCGTCTCGGCCCCCACGCTGGTCTGACCGCCGATCACCACATGGCTTTTCAGCTCGACTCCGTCGCCCAGATGCACATCGGCCCCCACATGACAGAACGGGCCCACGCGCACATCCGCGCCCAAACGCGCGCCATCCTCGATGATCGCAGAGGGGTGGATGTGGCTGGCCATGCGGCTTACTCCTGCGGCAGGTCCATCATCGCGGTGAACTCGGCCTCGGCGGCCAGATCCCCGTCGACGGTGGCGATGCCCTTGAATTTCCAGACCTTCGCGCCGGGTTTGCCGCGCAGCGTGGTCAGTTCCATCCGCAACTGATCGCCGGGCACCACCTTGCGGCGGAACTTGCAGCCGTCGATGCCCATGAAATAGATCAGCAGGTTCTTGTCAGCCAGATCCATCGCCACGCCAACCATCACCGCCGCGGTCTGGGCCATCGCCTCGACGATGGTGACGCCCGGCATGATGGGCGTGCCGGGGAAATGCCCCTGAAAATGCGGCTCGTTCATGGTGACATTCTTGAGGCCCACGGCACTGGCGGTGCCGTCGATATCGACCACCCGATCCACCAGAAGGAACGGATAGCGATGCGGCAGAATGCGCTGGATCAACTGGATATCGGCGCTTTGCTGCGTGTCACTCATGGCGGTATCCTTGGTGGGTCAGGGGCTGTAGCATGTCCCTAGCAACTCCCCCTGCCCGGGGCAAGCTCCGGGGCGCGTCAGGGATCGGTGGCGGTGTCCGGCTGGCTTTCGCTTTCAGGCATATCGAATTCGACGTCAGGATCGGCCTCGTCCAGTCGCCGTATCGCAAGATTGGTTATGTCGATCACATCAAGCGTCAGCACCACGGACCGGCTGTCAACGACCACGACCGCGTTCGCCTCGCGCACGATGTCCGTCAGCACCGGGAGTGCTGCCTCGTCGAACCGATTGCGCAGGGTGTCGCCCTGTTGGGTCAACTCGACTGCCAGCTGCCGGCGTTCGCTGCGAATCCGTTGAACTTTCTCGTCAAAGGCACGGGCGGCCCCGCGAAAGGTTTCGGGGGCCATGGTGTCGCGCGCTTCGGTCAGCGCGATTTCCTCGGCTTCCAGCTCTGCCTCGATCCGGCGGTTCTGGGCCTCGAGCATCACGCGCTCTGCCTCAAGCTGGCCCACCATCTCACGGCCCAGTCGCGAGCCGGCAAAAAACCTGTCGTAGTTGATCGACAGGACCGGGCTGCGGAACACCTGCTCGCCCTCTGACAGCGATTGCGCCGCCACCGGGGCGGCCAGCGCCAGACAGGCCGCCAGAACCGCCGCCAAGCGCCGCATCAGAACCGGGTCGAAATCGAAACGTTGAACGTCTGCTCGTCGTCGCGGTCTTCCTTTTCCAACGCCTTGGTAAAGTTGAACCGCAGAGGCCCGATCGGCGTGGTCCAGAACACCGACAGCCCCACAACCTGACGCAGCGAGAAATCGTCGTAAAGGATACCGTTAGCGCCCACCGCAAGGCTGTCATCCAATCCCCAGACCGAGCCGATATCATAGAACACGCCGCCCCGGATGCCGTACTCTTCCGGCAGACCCAGCGGGAATTCCGCCTCGAACTTGGCAACGGCATACATGTTGCCGCCAAGGGCATCGTTTACGACGTTGTTGCCATCGGTATCATCGTATTGCCGCGGCCCGATCCCGTCAGGGCTGAAACCGCGCATGATCGACCCGCCGATATTGTATCGGTCGGTCACCCGCGATGTGCCTTCGCTGAATGACAGTGCACCACCTTCGATCGAGGCGCGCAATGTCACCTCTTCGTTGAACACCTTGGTTTCGGCGGTCGCCTTGGCGCTGGTGCGAATAAACTTGTTTTCGCCGCCAACCCCGGCGAACTCCTGACCGAACTGAAGACGGTATCCGGCGTTGGGATTCAACCCGTTGATCCGGCTGTCATAGGTGTAGGTATAGCCGACCGAACTGGTCAGAACGCGGCCGAGGTCCGCCTCCTGCGAAATCACGCTGCCCGTGACCGACGGAACATTCGGATCGACAAGATTCTCGTAATCCGCCTCCATGTTCACGCTTTCGGCCTGGTAGAACAGGTTCAGGCGTCCGCGCTCGCTGACCGGAAAGCCAAGGCTGGGGCGGAAGCGGAGCAGTTCGGTATCGTAGTTGGCGTTCAGGTTGTCCGTTTCGATGTACCCGACATCGATGCCGAACTCCAGGTCACGCCCCAAAAGTGCAGGTTCGGTGAACTGCAGACGGTACACGCGGTTGTCCTCGGCGCCCGACAGCGAGAGGTTTATCCGCTGCCCCCTGCCCAGAAAGTTGTCTTCGCTCAGCGATGCGGTCAACGAAAAACCTGTCGAGCTGGAAAATGCGCCGCCAAAGGACAGCGACCCGGTGGGCTGTTCCTCGACATTCACGTCGACAACCACCTGATCGGGGCTGGAGCCTTCGCGCGCGTTTACCTCTGCATTCGCGAAAAAGCCAAGCGCGCGGATGCGTTCCGCGCTTTCACGGATTTCGCGGGGGTTGAACGGGTCGCCTTCGACGATCCTGAACTGGCGGCGCACGACCCGGTCCAGCGTGGTGGCGTTGCCTTCGATGTCGATCCGCTCGACGAATACGCGCTGGCCGCGCACAAGGGCAAATTCCACGTCCAGTGTCAGATCGCGATCGTTGCGGGTGATGCGCGGCTCGACCCGCACGAAATTCAGCCCCTTGCGGATCGCCAGCGTTTCCAGCCGCGCGATCGAGTTTTCCACGATGCTAGGCGAATAGACCACGCCCGGACGCACGCGCAGCGCCTCCTGAAACTCGTCCACGTTCACATCGGACAACTCCGATGTGGTGGTGATGGCGCCGAACCTGAATTGCTGGCCTTCGTAGATGTTGAAGGTCAGGAAATAGCCGTCACGTTCGCGCGCCAGTTCGGCATTGACCGAGGTGGTGCGGAAATCGACGTAGCCGCGGCTGTTGTAGAAGTCGGTCAGCACCCGCTTGTCGAACTCGATCCGGTCGGCCACGAACGTGTCCTTGCGGACAAAGGCGCGCAGCAGGCCGGCCTGCTTGGTTTCCAGCACCCGGCGCAGGCGATTGTCGGAATAGGCCTGGTTGCCGACAAAGCCGATCCGCTCGATCTCGACCAGACCGCCTTCGAAGATCTCGTAGACCAGATCGACGCGGTTGTCGCCCCGGCGGATGATGCGCGGGGTCACCTGGGCGCCCAGGCGTCCGGCGTTGTTATAGGCTTCGGCGATACGGGTGGCGTCCTGTTCGGCGACATTCGGGCTGTAGATCCGGCGCGACTGACTTTCGATGACCTGCCCCAGCACATCGTCATCGATGCGGCGGTTGCCCTCGAAAGAGATCCGGTTGATCGTCGGGAATTCCGTGACCGAGATGACCAGCGTGTTCCCGCGTGGCTCCAGCGCAACGGTTTCGAACTGGCCCGAGGCCAGAATGCGCTGATAGGCGTCATTCAGAGTGCCCGCCGATACCGTCTGGCCCCGCGCGATTCCCGCATAGGACAGGATCGTGGACGCCTGGATGCGCTGATTGCCTTCGATTCTGACGTTGGAAAAGCTGTAGCTTTGTGCTTCGGCCTTCTCGGGCAGGCCTGCGAAAGCCATTGCAAAAACAAGGAAAACCAACGCGCCGATGCTGCGCAGTCCGGTGGCTGTCTTGGCAGGGACATGTCCCAGCGCAGCAGATGCGTCGATCATCAAAATCCCCAGTCAGAGAAGCGTTCGCATCCTGACTATCGGCATTGATGCCCCTTGTCAAAACGCCAAACGCGCCCCGGAAGGGCGCGCGCAGGCGAAATCGAATTTCCGGTTGGATCACAAGCTGTAGAAATATACCGCCAATGCGACGCACATGTAGATGGTTACCACGAAAAGGATGCGGTCCCAGTTCAACCGGACCAACAGCCCAAGACCCCGCGCGCCTGTCTGTATCGTTTGCATGTCACACCCGCCTTAGTCATCTGTTCGGTGCAAACATTAAAAGAGCATTGTGGCACGATTTGGGCAAAATCGCAGCCACCGGCGCACGCGATCAGGGGCAGAAGATGTCATTCGTCAGGGCAAACACCATCAGCGACAGGATCACGAACAGGCCCGTGGTCATCATGATCCGCAGCGCAAGATCGCTGGGCGGACGCCCTCGGACGGCCTCGTAGGCATAGAACACCAGATGCCCGCCATCCAGCACGGGGATGGGAAACAGGTTCAACAACCCCACCGCCGCTGACAGGACGCCGATGAAATAGATGAAATTCCATGCGCCCTGGCTGGCCATCTGCCCCGACACCTCGGCAATTCCGATGGGCCCCGACATGTTGCAGCTTGAAATCGCGCCCGTCACCATGTGCCACAGACCCGAGATCGAGCCGCGCATGATTTCATAGGTGCCCTGCACACCCCCCCACAGCGCCTGACCCAGCCCGGGCGCGGCGGTGGCCGGTTCAAACGCCATGCCTCCCACGATGCCGATGCGCCAGTTGGTCTGGAATCCACCTTCCCGCTGGGGTTCATCGACTCGGCGCGGGGTCAGCGTCAGCTCCAGCTCCTCACCCGCGCGCCAGACCGTAAGGGCAAGCGGTGTGCCGGCGCCCCCTTCGACCCGGTCGCGCAGTTGCGAAAAGGCAAAGATCGGCGTGCCATCCACGGCAGTGATCACATCGCCCACCCGCAACCCGGACGTAAACGCCGCCGATTGCGGAGACAGTTGCGTGACCAGGGGCGGCATCAGCCAGGGGCCATCCAGCGCCATTTGCTGGCCGTCCCGATCCACCACATATTCAAGCCGGGGTTGTTCCGGCAAAGCGTTCAGCAGATCGTCAAACCCGGTGGTGTTCTCGAAATCCGGTACGGGGATGCCGCCGATTTCCAGCAGCACATCGCCCGATTGCAACGCGGTTTCCTGCGGCAGCGGGCGCATGTCCCCGATGGTGAGCGGGTCAACCGCGACACCGCGCGTCATGCCCACTGCAGTGAAAAGCGCAATCGCCAGAACGAAGTTGAACACCGGCCCCGCCGCCACGGTCGCCGTGCGCGCCCACAACGGCGCACCGGCCATGGTGCTGCGCTGCTCTGCGGGCGTCATCTCGCGCACCGCCTCGCCATCAGGGGCGCTGGCGGCATTGGCGTCGCCGCGAAACTTGACATAACCACCAAAGGGGAGCGCCGCGATCTGCCAGACCGTGCCGCGCTTGTCCGTCCGGGCGAACAGCACAGGGCCAAAGCCAAGGCTGAACACATCCGCATGGATGCCCGACCAGCGCCCGACTATATAGTGGCCGTATTCATGGATCGCCACGATCACCGACAAGGCCACGACGAAAGCAGCCAGCGTGCCCAGAAGGTTGCCAAACTGGGGAAGCAGCGAAATGATATCCAAAAGCCTGTCCTTTATTGCCTGCCTGCAAGCGCCGTGTCAGCAGTTTTGCGCGATTTGATCGTCGACGTCCTGACGTGCCAGATGGTCCGCTCGGGCCACGTTATCAAGGGTGATTTCGGCATCAAGAAGGCCGGACTGTGCCGACAGCCTGTCCAGCACACCCGCAACCACCGCCGTCATGTCGGTGAACCCAAGCCGCCCGGCAATGAACGCATCCAGCGCGCGCTCCTTGGCCCCGTTGAAGATCGCGCCGGAAAGACCGCCGATGCGCATCACCTGCTGTGCCAGATCCAGCGCCGGATAGCGCGCAGTGTCGGGCGCGCGGAAATTCAGTTGGCCGATGCGTGCCAGATCCAGCCGTTCGACCGGCAGATCCCGGCGCTCGGGCCAGTTCAGCGCATAGCCGATGGCGTGGCGCATGTCCGAGGGGCCGACATGGGCCATCAGCGCCCCGTCGCGAAACCC
Source organism: Lacimonas salitolerans (assembly GCF_042677865.1). Lineage (NCBI taxonomy): Bacteria > Pseudomonadati > Pseudomonadota > Alphaproteobacteria > Rhodobacterales > Paracoccaceae > Lacimonas > Lacimonas salitolerans. The sequence continues at coordinate 48,796 of NZ_JBHUDD010000155.1, forward strand.
CACCAGCGCGTGGATCAGGGATTCAGGGTGGATCAACACCTCGATCTGATCGGGCGCGATGCCAAAGTATTCACGGGTTTCAATGACTTCCAGCGCCTTGTTGAACATCGACGCGCTGTCGATGGTGATGCGTTGGCCCATATCCCAATTGGGATGGCAGGACGCCTCGGCCACCGATGCCTTTGCCAGCCGGTCCAGCGGCCAATCGCGGAACGCCCCACCGCTGGCGGTGATCACGATCCGCTCGACCGCCGCCATATCCTCGCCCACCAGCGCCTGAAAAATAGCAGAATGCTCGCTGTCCACCGGCAGGATGCGCGCGTCATGCTGACGCGCGGTCGCCATCAATAGTGGCCCGGCGGTGACCAGCGATTCCTTGTTGGCCAGCGCCAGCGTCGTGCCCTGCTCCAGCGCCTTCAGCCCCGGGGCCAGCCCGGCAACACCCACGATGGCCGACATGATCCAGTCGGCAGGACGCGCTGCCGCCTCGACCAGAGCCGCGGGCCCGGCTGCCGCCTCTACGCCGGAGCCTGCCAACGCCGCGCGCAGATCCTCCAGCCGCGCGGGATCGGCGGTGACAGCCAGTTCCGCACCCAGACGCCGCGCATCGGCGGCCAGTTGCGCGATGTTTTGCCCGCCGGTCAGCGCCACGACCTGAAACCGCGCCGGATCGCGTGCGATCAGGTCGATCGTGTTTTGCCCGATCGAGCCTGTCGCGCCAAAGATGCTGACCCGCCGCGTCATGTCACCATCCCCAGAGCCAGAACCAGCAACGCGCCACCGATCAGCCCGTCGAACCGGTCGAGCAAGCCGCCATGCCCGGGGATCAGGGCCGAGCTGTCCTTGACCCCTGCCCGCCGCTTGATGGCGCTTTCCATGATGTCCCCCAGTTGCGCGGCCAGCGCCACCAGCATCGAGAACATGACGACGGCCCATGCCGGAACAGGCACACCGAAATAGGCCTCGAACACGTTCAGGAACAGCAGCCCCACCACGCCGGCCCCGACCCAGCCCGCCACCGTGCCGGACCATGTCTTCTTGGGGCTGATCGCAGGCCAGAACTTTGGCCCGCCCAGCACGCGGCCCACGAAATACCCGCCCACATCCGACGCGATCACCACACACAACAGCCAGATCAGAAACGGAATGCCCAGCCCGTCGCGAATCCAGCACAGGGAATAGCCCGCCAGCAGGATCATCGGCGCATAGATCAGCCAGGATTTGCGAAAGGTCCGGATCATTATCGCCCCGACGATGACGATTGCGGCTATGGCAGGCAGGATGACCATGTCGGGCACATGGTTCAGCGCGACCATCACCGCCCCCGACAGCAGCGCCAGCTGCACCGCGGCGCCGCCCCCGTCGCCGGTCAGCATGCGCACCAGTTCCCAGATCATCAACCCGATGATCCCGCCGACGAACAAGTGAAACCACAGCCCGCCCAACCAGACCTCGACCGCGCCGATGGCCAGCATCGCCACCGCCGATGCCACCCGCACCCACAGATCGTCCCATTTCGAGACGACCGCCTTCATGCGGTCACGGCACCGAAACGGCGGTCGCGGTTGGAATAGCTGTCCAGCAACAGGGCAAACTCGTCGCGCGTGAAATCGGGCCACAGCGTGTCGATGAATTCGTATTCCGCATAGGCCGATTGCAACAGCAGGAAGTTCGATATCCGCGCCTCGCCGCTGGTGCGGATCACCAGATCGGGATCGGGCAGCACGTAGGTGTCCAGGTATCGCGGCAGGGTTTCCTCGTCCACCTGTTCGGGGTCAAGCCGGCCGCTGGCCACATCCTGCGCCAGCCGCTTGGTGGCGCGCGCCACCTCGTCGCGGCCGCCATAGTTCAGCGCGATCGTCAGATGCACCCGGTCATTGGATTCGGTCATCTGCTCAAGCTCGTCCATCAGGTTGAACAGCTTGGCATCCAGCCGCACCCGGTCGCCGATAAAGCGCACGCGCACGCCCTCGTCACGCAGATCGCGCGCCTCCTTGGTGATATAGCGGCGGAACAGGCTCATCAGCCCGGCCACCTCGACCTGCGTGCGGCGCCAGTTCTCGGTCGAAAAGGCAAATATCGTCAGGTATTTCACGCCCAGATCGGGACATGATTCGACGATCTCGCGGACGCGCTTGGCCCCGGCATGATGCCCGAACAGGCGCGGGCGGCCACGTTGCGTGGCCCAGCGCCCGTTGCCATCCATGATGATCGCAACATGGGCCGCGGGGGTGCTTTTGGTATGAGAGCCGGGTTTCAAGAAAATGCGCCGCCTTTTTTCAAATCAGCAAGTGTCAAACCTGCATGATCTCGGATTGCTTGTTGTCCAGCGCCTCGTCGATCATCTTGATGTATGTGTCGGTCAGGTCCTGCACTTCGGATTCCCAGAACTTCTGATCATCCTCGGACATCTGGTCCTTGGCCTTCTTGATCTGGTCCATCCCGTCACGGCGCACGTTGCGCACGGCGACGCGGGCATGTTCGGCATATTGCGCGGCGACCTTGCCCAGCTCGCGGCGGCGTTCCTCGTTCAGTTCGGGGATCGGCAGCATGATGATCGTGCCGTTGGTCTGCGGGTTGATCCCCAACCCCGAATTCATGATCGCCTTTTCCACCTTGGACACCATCGAGCGGTCCCAGACGTTGATCGTGACCATGCGCGGTTCGGGCACGTTGACCGTGCCCAACTGGTTGATCGGTGTCTGCTGGCCGTAGGCATCCACCATGATCGGTTCCAGCATCGTGCCCGAGGCCCGCCCCGTGCGCAGCGACGCGAATTCGGTTTTCAGCGATGCCATGGCACCGTCCATGCGGCGTTTGATATCGTCCGTATCAAGAATGAAGTCGTCTGACATGATGGCCCTTGCAGCTTGGTGATGTGTCGATTTGCAGAACGGTCTAATCCAAGCCCGCGGATTTGGCCAGCCTAGCCATGCACCTTGGTATATGTGCCCTCACCCGCCAGGATGCCCCTGAACCCGCCGGGTTCGTCCAGCGAAAACACGATGATCGGCAGGTTGTTGTCGCGCGCCAGCGCGATGGCGCTGGCGTCCATCACGTTCAGATGCTGGGCCAGCACCTCGTCATAGGTCACGCTGTCATAGCGCACCGCGTCGTCATGTTTCATCGGGTCCTTGTCATAGACCCCGTCCACCTTGGTGCCCTTCAGGATCGCCTCGCAGGCCATTTCATTGGCCCGCAGCGTGGCTGCCGTGTCGGTGGTGAAATACGGATTGCCGGTGCCGGCGGCAAAGATGCAGACCCGCTGCTTTTCCAGATGCCGGACCGCGCGGCGGCGGATATAGGGCTCGGCCACCTCGTCCATGCGGATGGCGCTGATGACGCGGGTAAAGACGCCCAGACCCTCAAGCGCCGATTGCATCGCCAGCGCATTCATCACCGTGGCCAGCATGCCCATGTAGTCGGCGGTTGTCCGCTCCATCCCCTGCGCGCTGCCTGCCAGACCGCGAAAGATGTTGCCGCCGCCGATCACCATGCAGATCTCTACCCCCAGGTCATGGACCACCTTCACCTCGCGGGCGATTCGCTGCACCGTGGGTGGATGCAGGCCGAACCCCTGATCACCCATCAACGCCTCGCCCGATATTTTCAGCATCACCCGCTTGAAGGCGGGTTTCGGGGTCTGGGCGGCGTCGGCCATGGGCAGGAGCTCCGTGCGTATGTGAGGATCGCGGGCAAACTGTCGCAAAACGCGGCCGGGTTCAATGCGGGATCGGCCCATATGCGCAATGGGTTTTGAACCGGCGCGGTTTTGCCGCTACATCGCGCATCCATGCAGATGATCCATGACATTCCCCCCGACCGGCCCGTTCTGATCGCAGGCCCCACCGCCAGCGGCAAATCCGCCCTGGCGCTGCGCATTGCCGAAACCGGTGGCGGCGTGATCGTCAATGCCGATGCGATTCAGGTGTTCGACTGCTGGCGCGTGCTGACGGCAAGGCCAGATGCGGCGGATGAGGCGCGCGCACCGCATTGCCTCTACGGTCATGTGCCTTGCGATTTTGCCTATTCGGTGGGCCATTGGCTGCGCGAGGCTGCGGCAATTCTGCAAAGCGGTGCCCGCCCCGTCATCGTCGGCGGCACGGGCCTGTATTTTCGCGCGCTGACCGAGGGGCTGGCCGATATTCCCGCCACGCCGCCCGACATCCGGGCCGAGGCCGACGCGCGGCTGCGCGATGACGGCCTGCCCGCGCTGCTGGCCGGGCTGGATGACGCCACCGCCGCACGGATCGACCGCCGGAACCCGATGCGCGTGCAGCGCGCGTGGGAGGTATTGCGCAGCACCGGGCGCGGGCTGGCCGACTGGCAGGACGACACCCCGCCGCCACTGCTGCCGCTGACCGACACAATGCCGCTGCTGGTCATGGCCGATACCGACTGGCTGAACGCCCGGATCGCGCAGCGGTTCGACCGGATGCTGGAGCTTGGCGCGCTGGACGAGGCCCGCGCGATCCTGCCGCGCTGGTCCCCCGCCCTGCCCGCGGCCAAGGCCATCGGCGCCCCCGAGCTGATTGCCCACCTGCGCGGCGAGATCACGCTGGACGCCGCGCGCGAGGCTGCAACCATCGCCACACGGCAGTTCGCCAAGCGTCAGCGGACGTGGTTTCGTGCCCGGATGGGCGGATGGACGCAGGTTCCCGCCAAGACGCTTTGAATCTTTGCCATGGTTTGTCACACTGTGCGCAGACTCGCCTCCCGCATGACGGTAAGGACAGTATGCAACATCAGCCCACCCTGACCGCACCCATCATCCAGACCGTCCAGCAATATGCAGGCGGTGCCGCCTGGCGTCTGGACCTGCTGCACGCCTGCGACCATGATCTGCTGATCTGGATCACGCGCGGGCAGGGTCGCGTCATCCTCGAAGGGCAGCGGCGCGGGCTTGGGGTGCACAACGCGCTGTTCATCCCCGCAGGCACTCTGCACGCGCTCGAACCGGGCGCGCAATGTTTTGGTCTGGCGCTGATGCTGCCGGATGGCGCGGCCCTCGGGTTTGGCCGCACGGCACGGCATCTGCGCATTCGCGACCAGCAGGCGCAAACCGAACTGACCGCGCTGCTCGAGGCGATGGGCCGCGAAAACATCCGCGACGCGCCGCTGCGCGACCGGGCCATGCGCGCCTATGCGCAATTGGTCGGGGTATGGACGCAACGTCAGGCCGTCGAGCCGGACCAGCAAAGCGAGCCCGCCGCGCGCCGCCTTGTCGCGGCCTATTGTGACCTGCTGGTGCGGCAGTACCGCAGCGGCATCACCATGACCGGGCTGGCCGAGGCGCTGGACGTGACGCCGACCCATCTCAGCCGGTCGTGCAAACAGCTTTGCGGGCTGACCGCCGCCGAGATGCAGACCCAGGTCACCTTGCATGCCGCGCGCGATCTGATCGAAGGGTCTGATGCCGCCCTGTCGCGTATCTCGGATCACCTCGGTTTTGGCAGCGCGGCCTATTTCTCGCGCTTCATCACGCAACATACGGGCGAATGCCCAAGCACGTTGCGCCGTAGCGCGGCAAACCGGGTGAAAATCCGAAAATAGGGATTTTCAGGTTGCGCCAATGCCCTATGTCGCTTTTGTATGAAAAAGATGTCGCATTTTGGATGTGATATGGCGATTGAAGGCGTTGACGTGTGCAGGAAACTGGTGCCGAATGTTTTTCCAACGGGGAAGCTACTGCCCCGGCGGCGCCACTCAGGCGGACTGCACCACAGCGACAAAAGAAAAACTCAATAATCGAGTGTGTCACAGGGAGACGACAATGACGCAGACAACACCCGTAACCCAGACCGTGCATGACGCGGCGCGGATGTACGCGGACGAATTCAAGGCCGGCAAGCTGAGCCGCCGCGAGTTTCTGGCCCGGACCACCGCTCTTGGTGTCACGGCCGCGACGGCCTACGCGCTTGGCGGTCTTGGAAGCCCCGCGGCGGCGCAGGCCACCCCCAACCGGGGCGGCACGATCCGCATGCAGATGGAAGTGCGCGCCTTCAAGGATCCGCGCACGTTTGACTGGACCCAGATCGCCTATCTGACCGCGGGCACGCTGGAATACCTGGTCGAATACAATAATGACGGCACGTTCCGTGGCCTGCTGCTGGAAAGCTGGGAAGCCAATGAAGATGCCACCGAATACACCCTGAAGGTCCGCCAGGGCATCAAGTGGAACAACGGCGACGATTTCACCGCCGAGGACGTGGCACGCAACATCCGCGGCTGGTGCGACAGCTCGGTCGAGGGCAACTCGATGGCCGCGCGGATGAACTCGCTGATCGACGAGGACACCGGCCGCGCAGCCGATGGCGCGATCGAGGTTGTCGACGATCACACGCTGCGCCTGAGCTGCAAATCGCCGGACATCACCATCATCCCGAACTTCAGCGACTACCCGGCCCAGATCGTGCACGAGTCCTTCGATGCGGATGCAGATATCTCGGAACTCGTGGGCACCGGCCCGATGGTGGTCGAAAGCCTGGATGTCGGGGTCAAGGCCGTGGTGGTCAAATCCGATCACCCGTGGTGGGGCGACGACGCCTTTGAAGAGGGCGGGTTCTATTTCGACCGGATCGAATACATCGACTACGGCACCGATCCCGCCGCATGGCTGGCCGCTGCCGACGCCGAGGAAATCGACATCCTGTACGAAAGCGTCGGTGACTTCATCGACATCCTTGATGGTCTGGGCTGGACCAAGTCCGAGGTGGTGACAGGGGCAACCATCGTCGTGCGCCCCAACCAGCTGGCCGAAGTGGATGGCAAGCAGATCTTTGCCGACAAGCGCGCCCGCCAGGCGCTGGTGATGGCGGTCAACAACGAGGTCTGCCTGGAACTGGGCTATTCGGATCGCGGCGTTGTCGCCAAGAACGACCATGCCGCCCCGGTGCACCCCGAAACCGACGAGACGGTCGAGCGCCTGCCCTTTGATCCCGACCGCGCCCGCGAACTGTGGGAAGAGGCCGGGCTGGCCGATACCGAGATCGAACTGGTCTCGATCGACGACGACTGGCGGCGCAACACCACCGACGCTGTGGCCGCCCAGTTGCGCGATGCCGGCATCAACGTCAGCCGCTCGCTGCTGCCCGGCTCGACCTTCTGGAACGACTGGACGAAATACCCGTTCAGCTCGACCAACTGGAACCACCGCCCGCTGGCCACGATCACCTGGGGTCTGGCTTACCGCTCAGGCGTGGCATGGAACGAATTCGGCTACTCCAACCCAGAGTTCGACACCATGCTGTCGAATGCCAACGCGATCGCGGATGCCGACGAGCGGCGCGAGATCGCGGGCCAGTTGCAGCGCATGCTGATCGAGGACGGCGTGACGATCCAGCCCTACTGGCGCTCGCTGTTCCGTCACTACAACGACAATGTGGCAGGCTGTGACATGCACATCGCCTACATGCCGCAGATCTACAAATGGTACGTGAACGCCTGATCCAAGATCGGGGGCGCGCGTCGGCACAGCTGCGCGCCCCCAGCCTTTCCTGACGGGTGACCGTCACAAGCAAGATGGCCGAAAACCGGCTGCCAGCCACCAACAGGGGCACCCATGGGATTGTTCATTATTCGCCGGGTCGGGGTGATGATCCTGACCGCGCTTTGCCTGACGTTCATCGTGTTCTTCATGACGAACCTCTATCCGAATCTTGAAAAACTGGCCAAGACCCAGGGCAATTTCCGCATGTCGGACGAGGCCGTGGCAAGCTGGCTGGACAGGCGCGGATACATGCAGTCGACGCCAAAGAAATACGCCGAATGGCTGGGTGTCGTGCCCTCGTACCGCCACACCGCCGAGGATGGCACCGTCACCGGGCGCTGCATCCGCCCCGGCGTCGCCCCCGAACAGGCGCCCGAATTCTGCGGCATCCTGCAAGGGCACTGGGGCCACTCGACCGTGTTCAAGGAACCCGTGGCGCAGATCATCAGCACGCGGCTGGGTCTGACCGGCACGCTGATGTTCTGGGTGATGCTGCTGATGGTGCCCTCGGCGCTGATCCTGGGCGTTATGGCCGGCATGCGCGAAGGCAGCGCCACCGACCGCACCCTGTCAACCGTCGCCATCACCACCACGGCGACACCCGAATACGTCTCGGGCGTGATCCTGATTGCGGTCTTTGCATCGTCTGCGGTGGGGCTGCGATGGTTCAAGGGCACCGCAACCAGCGCGATGGAAAACCCCACATTCGAGAATTTCTTTCTGCCGGTGCTGACCATCGCGCTCTATGGCACGGGCTATATCGCGCGGATGACACGCGCCAGCATGGCCGAGGTGATGACCGCGCAGTACATCCGCACGGCGCGGCTGAAAGGTGTGTCCTTTCCAAACATCGTGATGAAACACGCGCTGCGCAACGCGCTGATCGCGCCCTTTACCGTGATCATGCTGCAGTTTCCCTGGCTGCTGAACGGCGTGGTGATCGTCGAGACGTTGTTCAACTACAAGGGCTTCGGCTGGACACTGGTGCAGGCAGCCGGCAACAACGATATCGAACTTCTGCTGGGCGTGTCGGTCGTATCGGTGATCGTCGTGCTGGTGACGCAGCTGATTTCCGACATCGGCTATGTCTATCTCAACCCGCGCATCAGCGTGACCTAAGGAGGGCCGGATCATGGAACCCCTAAGCTGGACCGGATCGCTGGGCGATGTGCTCGACCCCGTTCTTTTCGTGCTGGTGCCGGTCTTTGCCGCGCTGATCGTGCTGCGCATCGCGGTGTCGGTGCTGGTGCCCGCACCGGACATGATGACCAATTCCGACGGCACGCTGAGCGCGACCAGCGGCGGCCCCGCCGTCTGGGTGCCCAAACTGTCGAACTGGTCGGGCCTTGGCCTGGCTGCGCTGGTGCTGACCTATCTGATCGTTGGCGCCATCATGGGGGCATCGGGGGCGGGCATCATCGGCGGGATGAGCCGGCAGCTTGTCCCGGTCTGGATCGCGCTGGTGGTGCTGTTCGCCGCCTCGATCAACTACAAGCGGCGGCTGGGCCTGTATGGCAAGCTGTTCGACAGCACCATCGGCATGATCGGTTTCGCGCTGGTGATGTTCTGGGTGTTCGTCGGCGCGTTCTCCTCGATGGACCTGCTGATGACGCACCCGCCCCTCAGCCAGGTATCGGGGATGAAGAACATCGCCCCAGGCACGCCGCTGAACGGCGCGGAAGACGGCGAATACATGTGGTATCTGCTGGGCGGCGACGCGCTGGCGCGTGACGTGTTCAGCAGGATGCTGATCGGCTCTACCATCGTGGTGGCGATTGCGCCGCTGGCCACTCTGTTCGCCTTCATGGTGGGAATCACGCTGGGCCTGCCTGCGGGGTATTACGGCGGCCGGCTGGACACCTTCCTGTCGTTTCTGGCCAATCTGATCCTGGCGTTCCCGGTGATCTTGCTGTTCTACCTGCTGGTCACGCCGGAAATCGTGGCGACCGGCTTGCCACAATACATGGCGGTGGTGCTGTTCATCTTTCCGCTGGTGTTCTTCGCGGTGCTGATCAACTCGCGCTATCGCGGGCAACCGGCCAAGAACTGGACCTACATGGCCATCGTTTTGGTGCCGATGTTTCTGGTCTACATGGCCGTGATCAACGCGCGCGGATCGGTCATCGACTTCTGGCCGCTTGATTTCTTCGACGTGGCGCCGGGCATCCTCGTTGTGTTCGTGTCGGTCGTGTTCGTGAACTCGCCCACCGTGTTCCGCATCGTGCGCGGGCTGGCGATGGACATCAAGACCCGCGATTACGTCGCCGCCGCCCAGACCCGCGGCGAAGGCCCGTGGTACATCATGTTGTGGGAGATCCTGCCCAACGCGCGCGGGCCGCTGATCGTCGATTTCTGCCTGCGCATCGGCTATACCACCATCCTTCTTGGAACCCTCGGTTTCTTCGGCCTTGGCCTACCGCCCGAAAGCCCGGACTGGGGCAGCACCATCAACGAGGGGCGCAAGCTGCTGTCGATCTACCTGCACCCCGCCCTGCCGCCCGCCTTCGCCTTGCTGTCGCTGGTGCTGGGGCTGAACCTGCTGGCGGACGGGCTGCGCGAGGAAAGCCTGAAAGACTGAGCTGACAGGGCAGAACCGGGGGGCCAGCCACCCCGGAATATTTGTCGTGAGAGGAAAACACACAGGTTTTCCCCGACGACAGGGAGACGAAAAGAATGACCAAACTCGGCGATTATGACGGCCCCATCCTCGAGATCGACAAGCTGTCGATTTCCTTTTTCACCCGGCTGCGGGAAATCCCGGCGGTGATGGATTTTTCCTGCGTGGTGCAACCCGGCGAGGCGATGGGCCTTGTGGGCGAATCCGGCTGCGGCAAATCCACGGTCGCGCTGGGGGTCATGCAGGATCTGGGCGTGAACGGGCGCGTCGTCGGCGGCTCGATCAAGTTCAAAGGCCGCGACCTGTCCGAGATGAGCGCGGACGAGCTGCGCGGCATCCGCGGCAACGAGATCGCCATGATCTACCAGGAACCCATGGCCAGCCTGAACCCCGCGATGAAGATCGGCCGCCAGTTGATGGAAGTGCCGATGATCCACGAGGGCATTTCCGAGGACGAGGCCCGCAAGCGCGCGCTTGAGGTTGTGACTGACGTGAAACTGCCCGACCCCGAGCGTATCCTGCGCGCCTATCCGCACCAGTTGTCGGGCGGTCAGCAGCAGCGCATCGTCATCGCCATGGCGCTGATGTCAAAGCCCAGCCTGCTGATCCTGGACGAGCCTACCACCGCGCTGGATGTCACGGTCGAGGCGGCGGTGGTCGAGCTGGTCAAGGATCTGGGCAAGAAATACGGCACCTCGATGCTGTTCATCTCGCACAATCTGGGGCTGGTGCTGGAAACCTGCGACCGCATCTGCGTGATGTATTCCGGCGAGGCGGTGGAAACCGGCAGCATCGAGGATGTGTTCGACCAGATGCGCCACCCCTACACGCAGGCGCTGTTCCGCTCGATCCCGCTTCCGGGGGCCGACAAGAACAGCCGCCCGCTGGTGGCGATCCCCGGCAATTTCCCGCTCCCGCACGAGCGCCCGCCGGGCTGCAATTTCGGGCCGCGCTGCGATTACTTTGCCAAGGGGCTGTGTGACATCGACCAGCGCGTGCCGATGGTCAGCATCGCGGGCGACGACCGCCACCGCTCGCGCTGCTTGCGGATCGACGAGATCGACTGGAACGCGCCACTGGCGGCCAGCATCAAGACCGCCCGGACAGAACCGGGGCGCGTCGTGCTGAAGATGGACAAGCTCAAGAAATATTACGAGGTGTCGGCCAACGCGCTGTTCGGCAGCAGCGGCGCGAAAAAGGTCGTCAAGGCGAACGAGGAGCTTTCCTTCGAGGCGCGGGAATCCGAAACCCTTGCCATTGTGGGCGAATCTGGCTGCGGCAAATCCACCTTCGCCAAGGTGCTGATGGGGCTGGAAACCGCGACCGAAGGGCAGATCCTGCTGGACAACCGCAATATCGAAGGCACCGCCATTCAGGACCGCGACACCAAGACTGTGGCCGATGTGCAGATGGTGTTCCAGAACCCGTTCGACACGCTGAACCCGTCGATGACCGTGGGCCGCCAGATCATCCGCGCGCTCGAGGTGTTCGGCATCGGTGACAATGACGCGCAGCGGCGCGACCGGATGCTGCAGCTGCTCGATCTGGTGAAACTGCCGCGCGAATTCGCCGACCGCATGCCACGCCAGTTGTCGGGCGGGCAAAAGCAGCGCGTCGGCATCGCCCGCGCCTTTTCGGGCGGCGCGCGGATCGTGGTGGCGGATGAACCCGTCTCGGCCCTGGATGTGTCGGTGCAGGCCGCCGTCACCGACCTGCTGATGGAGATCCAGCGCGAGAACAAGACCACCTTGCTGTTCATCAGCCACGACCTGTCGATCGTGCGCTACCTGTCCGACCGGGTGATGGTCATGTACCTGGGCCATGTGGTCGAACTGGGCACCACCGATCAGGTGTTTGCGCCCCCCTATCACCCCTATACCGAGGCGCTTCTCTCTGCCGTTCCCATCGCCGACACAAGGGTCGAGAAAAAGCACATCGTTCTGGAAGGCGACATTCCCAGCGCGATGGACCCGCCGCCGGGCTGCCCGTTCCAGACGCGCTGCCGCTGGAAGGATCAGGTGCCCGGCAACCTGTGCGAAAAGGACGTGCCGCCGCAGCGCACCATGGCCGAGGGGCACCAGATCAAATGCCACCTGTCCGATGACATCCTTGCGGGCATGGAACCCGTGATCAAGATGGCGGCGGAATAGCCGCAAGCCAGACACCGGGACGCGGACCCGCCCTGCCCTGCCAGCGCAGTGGCACAATACTTCTCGCCGATCCGATCCGCATCGAAAGGCGGACCGCGCCGCAGCGCCTGGCTGCCCGGCCAGATGGGCCTTGGCCGCATCCGACCGCATCGGGGTAAGATGCCGGCGCGTGGCCGATGTCATGGACAGCACTGCTCGCGGAAGCGATCGCCGAGCCGCCCATACGCGCATCAACTTGTATAGGTAAATCCTATGGATATCCGCAATTCGATTGCATTGTTGATGCACCCCGCCTGCCTATCTGTGCCTCGGATCAAGGACGATCCTGTTTGAAGAGGAATTTCACCGATGGATATCTATGGAACCAGTCGCAACGACACCCTGACGGGCACCGCAGGGCGCGACGATATCGTGGGCCGGGCTGGTAACGATTTGCTGCGCGGTCTGGCAGGCAACGACGAGCTGTATGGCGGCGCAGGCGATGACACGCTGGATGGTGGCGCCGGAAACGACGAGCTGTATGGAGGGCCGGGTGCGGACACATTCATTTTTGGCGCGGGGCACGACTCCATCGACGGATTCACGGCCCAGGACCGTATCGTTCTGGACGCGTCCCTTGGGGTCGCGGACTTCTCCGCGCTGATGGCGCTTGCGCGCCCGGCAGAAGGCGGCGACAGCACGCTGTTCGATTTCGGCGGCGGCAACAGCCTGCTTCTTGAAGATGTGCGCATCGGCCAGATCACAGCGGCGCAGGTCGATCTGGGCGCGGACGACCCACCGACACTGCCGTCGTCCCCCGTCAACGGCGTTGGCGGGGCGGGCAACGACCGGCTGACGGGCACCAGCGGCCGCGACGATCTGTACGGCATGGGTGGCAATGACGTCATCCTGGGGCGAGGCGGCAATGACGATCTGTATGGCGGGGCGGGCAACGACCGGCTGATCGGCGGTGGCGGGCACGATGATCTGTATGGCGGAGCGGGCCGCGATCGACTGCTGGGCGGGGGCGGGCATGACGAGCTGTACGGTGGATCGGGTGACGACACGCTGGATGGCGGCAATGGCAACGATACGCTGACGGGCGGAGCGGGCGCGGATACCTTCATCTATGCGCGCGGGCGCGATGTGATCGAGGACTTCGGCGCAGGTGACGTGATCGTTCTGGACGGTGCGCTTGGGGTCTCGGGGTTTGCGGATGTGCTGGCCCTTGCGCGGGTTGTGGCCGGCGGCGACGACGTGCTGATCAACTTTGGCGGCGGCAACCGCTTGGTGCTGGAAGACGTGCAGCTGTCGCAGCTGTCCGAGGGGGATTTCCTGTTCACCTGATCCTTGCGGCCAGACGCCGGGTTGCCTGGGCCGGCCCGGCGTCACCCGTCCAGGATGACCTTGACGTAATTGCGGGTTTCGCGGAACGGCGGCACGCCGCCATGTTTCGTGACCGCCCCCGGCCCGGCGTTATAGGCCGCCAGCGCCAGCCGCCAGCTTTTGAACGCGCGGTACTGCTGCGCCAGATAGCGCGCGCCGCCATCCAGATTCTGATAAGGGTCATGCGGATCAACCCCCAGCCGGGCCGCCGTGAAGGGCATCAGCTGCGCCAGCCCAATCGCGCCCTTGTGCGACACCGCCTTGGGATTGAACCGGCTTTCCTGATGCACCAGACGCAAGAACAGGTCCTCGGGCACGCCATGCCGCCGCGCGGCGTCGCGGGCCATCTGCAGGTATGGCCCGGTGTAGCGGCCGGTATAGGCCCGCACCTCGTCGTCCCATTTCGTGGGTGTCACCACCCTCGGCGGCTGCAAACGGATGGAATTGTTGTATTGCTTGGCGGCACGGGTATCCAGAACCTTGGTCTGCGACCGGAACAGGGTGGTCCGGTTCTTCGAGGACAGGATGTCGGCCTGCGCCATGCCCGACCCCGCCAGCGCCATGACCAATGCAAGACTGAAAACTTTGCGCATCACTCAAATGTCTCCTGAAACGTGAGTGCACTATACGGATTTTGCGTCGTGCGGAAACCCTTGATGCATCCTTTCCGGGGCAAGTCGCGGCATTGGGGGGCGCCACCAGATCCGGACAAGTTTACCTTTCCTTCACCGGCCTGGGATGATGTAACCTGCACAAACCCGACTCGACAGGAGGAATGGCATGGCCGGTTCGGTGAACAAGGTAATTCTGGTGGGCAATCTGGGCCGCGACCCCGAGGTGCGCACCTTTCAGAACGGCGGCAAGGTCTGCAACCTGCGCATCGCCACGTCCGAAACGTGGAAAGACCGCAACACCGGCGAACGCAAGGAGCGGACCGAGTGGCACACGGTCGCCATCTTTCAGGAAGGGCTGGTGCGCATCGCCGAGCAATACCTGAAAAAGGGCTCCAAGGTCTATCTCGAAGGCAAGCTGCAAACCCGCAAATGGCAGGACCAGTCCGGGCAGGATCGCTACAGCACCGAGGTCGTGCTGCAAGGATTCGACGGCGTGCTGACCATGCTCGATGGCCGCAGCGGCGGCGATGGTAGCGGTGGCGGTGATTACAGTGGCGGCCAGTCGGGCGGTGGCGGCGGTGACTATGGCGGCGGCTATGACAGTGGCCCTTCGCGGGGCGGCGGCGGATCGCCCGCACCCTCGCGCGATCTGGACGACGAAATCCCGTTCTGACCCCGCACCGCCCCCGATCCGGGGGCGGTTTTCGTTTACCATATCACTTCGATCACCAGCCCCGCAGGCAGGGCCACGGCCAGCGCCACCAACGCGGCGGCCTGCCATGTCACCCGCGCCGGGGCGGCCTGCACGCCCATCACCGTTTTTCGTTGCCTTGCCATGGGCGCATTAAGCCACGCTTCACTTTCCCATGGGTTAATACGGCCATGATGGATGGCAGCCCCTTTCCCGAAACACGCGACCTTGCCCATGTGGCCCTGCACCAGCACCCCGCCCATGCGGCGGCCCTGCGCGCCGTTGGCGCAACCGTGCGCCATGTGCCGCTGACGCAGGGCGGCTGGGCCAATGTGCTGTTGCGCCGGTTCGGGCCGGTCACGCTGGCCCTTGTGCCGCGCGGTCCGGTCTGGCCCTGCGGTCGCGCACCCGGCTTGCACGACCTGCACGAGCTGCGCCGCGCCCTGCCCGCGCGCTGTGCGCTGTTGCTGAACGCCGACACCACCCTGCCCCGGTCGTGGCACCTCTGGCCGCTGGTCACGGCGCAAACCATTGCCGAATGGGACCTGCGCCCCGATCCCGCCCTACTGCACGCGGGCCTGCACCAGAAATGGCGCAACCGCCTGCGCGCCGCCGCGACCCTGCCCACGCGCCACGCAACAATGCCCGCCGACTCCGTCCACTGGCTGCTGCGCCAAGATGCGGCACAGGCCCGCGCGCGCGGCTATCGCCCCTGGCCGCCTGCCCTGATCGCCGCCCATGCCGCGCAGGGCGGCGCGCATCTGTTCACCGCCGGTCCACCCGACAGCCCCATCGCAGGCCAGCTATTCATCCTGCACGGCGCGCGCGCCACCTATCAGATCGGCTGGACCAGCGATGCAGGCCGCGCCGCCAACGCCCACACCCGCCTGATGTGGCAGGCGGCACTGGCCCTGCGCGATGCAGGCGCACAAACGCTTGACCTCGGCACGCTGGACACCCAGACTGCGCCCGGACTGGCACGGTTCAAACTCGGCACCGGGGCCTGCGCGCGTGCTCTTGGCCCCACGGTGCTGGTGCTGTGATGCCGCGTTGCGGCGTTTACGGCTGGTATTTCGTGCGCGCCCGCGCTAGGGCAGCCGCGAACAGGCCCCAAAGGACACCCCCGCATGGATCTTCGCAATATCGCCATCATCGCCCACGTCGACCACGGAAAGACCACCCTCGTGGACGAATTGCTGAAACAATCCGGGACCTACCGCGAGAACCAGGCGACGACCGAACGCGCCATGGACAGCAACGATCTTGAGCGCGAGCGCGGCATCACGATTCTGGCCAAGGCCACATCGGTCGAATGGAAGGGCACGCGCATCAACATCGTCGACACCCCCGGCCACGCCGATTTCGGCGGCGAGGTCGAGCGTATCCTGTCGATGGTCGATGGCGTCTGCCTGCTGGTCGATGCCGCCGAAGGCCCGATGCCGCAGACGAAATTCGTGACCTCCAAGGCGCTTGCGCTGGGTCTGCGCCCCATCGTGGTGCTCAACAAGGTCGACAAGCCCGCCGCCGAACCCGATCGCGCGCTGGACGAATGTTTCGATCTGTTCGCCAATCTGGGCGCGAACGAGGATCAGCTTGATTTCCCGCATATCTACGCCTCGGGCATCAACGGCTGGGCCGACACCGAGCTGGACGGTCCGCGCAAGAATCTCGACGCGCTGTTCCAGCTGATCGTCAACCACGTCCCCGCCCCCAAGCAGATCAAGCATCAGGACGACGATTTCCGCATGCTGGCCACCACGCTGGGGGCCGATCCGTTCGTCGGGCGCATCCTGACCGGGCGGGTCGAATCCGGCCGCGCCAAGGTCGGCCAGACGGTGCAGGCGCTGTCGCGCGTGGGCCAGAAGATCGAACAGTTCCGCATCGCCAAGATACAGGCCTTTCGCGGCCTGGGCCAGCAGGACATCGAAGAGGCGCTGGCCGGCGACATCGTCAGCCTTGCCGGCATGTCCAAGGCCACCGTGTCAGACACGATCTGCGCGCTGGCCGTCGAGGAACCGCTTGAGGCGCAGCCGATCGATCCGCCCACCATCACCGTCACCTTCGGCATCAACGACAGCCCGCTGGCTGGCCGCGACGGCAAGAAGGTGCAAAGCCGCGTCATCCGTGACCGCCTGATGAAAGAGGCCGAATCCAACGTCGCCATCAAGATCAAGGACACCCCCGGCGGCGAGGCCTTCGAGGTTTCGGGCCGCGGCGAACTCCAGATGGGCGTCCTGATCGAGAACATGCGCCGCGAGGGGTTCGAGCTGTCGATCTCGCGCCCGCAGGTCATCATGAAGGATGACGACGGCCAGCGGCTGGAACCGGTCGAAGAGGCCACGATCGACGTCGATGACGAATACACCGGCGCGGTCATCGAAAAGCTGACCGGCGCGCGCAAGGGTGAACTGGTCGAGATGAAACCGGCAGGTGTCGGCAAGACCCGCATCATTGCCCATGTGCCGTCCCGCGGGCTGATCGGCTATCATGGCGAATTCCTGACCGACACGCGCGGCACCGGCGTTCTCAACCGCGTGTTCCACGGCTGGACCCCCTACAAGGGCGCGATCCCGGGCCGCCGCGCGGGTGTTCTGATCTCGATGGAGGATGGCGAGGCCGTGGCCTATGCGCTGTGGAACCTCGAAGACCGGGGCCGGATGTTCATCAACCCGCAGGAAAAGATCTATACCGGCATGATCATCGGCGAACACAGCCGCGAGAACGATCTTGAGGTGAACCCGCTGAAGGGCAAGAAACTGACAAACGTGCGCGCTTCGGGCACGGACGAGGCGGTGCGCCTGACCCCGCCGATCACCCTGAGCCTGGAAGAGGCGATCGCCTATATCAACGACGACGAACTGGTCGAGGTGACGCCGAACGCCATTCGCCTGCGCAAACGCTTCCTCGACCCGCACGAGCGCAAGCGCAATTCGCGCAGCGCCTGAACCAACGCGTTGCCCTCCCCCTCGTGGGGGAGGGTCAGGGAGGGGGAACGCCCCCCTGCGCTATCTCACGGGTCGATCAATATCCGCCCTGTGACCACCAGCGCCCCGTCACGCAACTCAGTCACCACAATCTCGCCCGAGCGCGGGAATACCCCGGTCAGCGCGGTGATGTTGACCTGATGCGACACCAGCATCAGACGCCCTTGGGCGTCGCGCAATCGCTCCAGCGTCCTGGCGGTCTGCGCCGTCCGGCTGCCGCGCCCCTGAAAGAATGAATTGAGCGAAGGCACCTCGGTCACTGCCCCCAGATCCAGCAATTCCGCCGTTTCGCGCGACCGGCACCACCGGCTGGTCCAGACCCCGTCAAACGAGATCCCTCGCTCGCGCAGGGCCGCGCCGATGCGCACCGCCTGATCGCGCCCGCGCTGATCCAGATTGCGCTGAGTGCTGCAATCTTCCACGTCGAAATTGCCAGGATCGCCCGTGCCAGGCAGGGGAATCGCTTTTGGGCCGATCGGTGTGTTTG